>CAKZJM010000371.1 GCA_936943315.1 uncultured Methylophilus sp.
CACTGGCTGCTCGCGTGAAATTGGAGATTTCACCACTGATCCAGAACAGGGGAAAGCTGGTTTCCAGCAGTTCTTTGGTCAGCCGCGTCAGGTCGCTGACACTCAAGATTTGTTTCAAAGGCGTCGATAACAAGTTATTCATAGCCTTGCATTATCCAACAGCGTCAGGCCGTTTGGCTACGCTTTTTGGCTGCCAGATGGTCAGCGGTGCTTTAAAGCACTCATTTTTAATCGTTTGGATGTTGCTGGGCATCTTTACTTTTCTCAAGGGCACTTTAGTGGTGTCTGTGAGTCCTTAATATTAAAGAAGGATTAAAGATATTTACCGCCATGTTTAATATGCGCACCTTTTTAATGCTGCCACTCATGCCACACCGCTCTCACGCGCTGGGTGCCGTGTTCTTTGCATTATGCCTCGCCCTATCATTCAGCAACTCATATGCCGAAGACAATACCGCCACCGAATCCCCTTTGGCTGACAGCGAAGTGCAGAGTGCGCCAGCCACTGAGGTCAATGAGCCGGTAGTGAGTTATACGCGTGAGCAATCAGCGATCCGTAATGAGGCGTATAAACAGTTCATTAAACTTCAAGTGAGCCTGGCGGCGGGCACCAAAAATGCCCTGGGACTGAGTAGTTATGAGCAGGCACATGCACATTATTGTGCGCTGGCAGGGGAGGCGAAGGACCCGGATGCGCAGTTTGCCATGGGCTGGTTTTACAGCATGGGCAAGGGTGTAGAAGTGAATCACGATATTGCGGCGCGTTTTTTCAGCCTGGCTGCCATACAGGGCCACAGAGACGCCATGGAGTGGCTGGATAAAGAGCCCGGCAACCCTGAAGTGGCTAAGCTGCCTGCCTGTATGCAGAAACATGAGAATTCTGTGGCCCAGGTCTTGTTCCGCAAACGTGGGCCTGTTTATCAACTGGTGAAAAAACACGCGCCAGTGTATGGCGTTGATGTAGACCTGGCTATGGCCGTGATTGCAGTCGAATCGGGCTTTAACCCCAAGGCAACCTCGCGTAAAAAAGCTCAGGGGCTGATGCAATTATTGCCAGATACGCAAGCGCGGTTTCATGTCAAAGATGCTTATGATCCCGAGCAGAACATTAAAGGTGGGTTATCCTACTTGCGTTGGCTGATTGCGTATTTTAAAGGCGACGTGGAATTGGTGGCGGCGGCCTACAATGCCGGGGAAAATGCAGTCCTCAGGTATCGCGGCATCCCGCCTTATCCTGAAACGCGCGATTATGTGAAGCGCATTGCGCAGTATTACAAGAAAAAACACCACGCAGTCACACAAAAGTCGGCCATGCGTGCTGCCGATACATCCGGTACTTCATAGTCCGTTAACTCTCTCACCCTGCGACATTAATTAAACCTGGGAACGATGTGGTTGCGGGCAGCATCATAAGCGCGTTATCTATTACAATTTCAGCTTTATGAAACGCGCAGGAGAATGCAATGTGTCAGTGGTTTAAAGGTCGTGGGGGATATCTGCTAGGGTTTTTGGCCGGGTTCGGCATTGTCGCCCTGGCACTCTTCATACAAGTGCAAAACCAGCTGGAACCTTGCCCGCTCTGTATCTCGCAGCGCATTATTTTCATGAGCCTGGGTTTACTGTTCTTGCTCCATGCATTCGTCTCTCCTAAAACCTGGCTGCATGCAGGCTTAGCCGTCGTCGAGGTACTCACCGCATTGGGAGGCGCAGGGGTGGCGATTCGCCACTGGTGGCTGCAAGCCCATAAAGAAGACATCATTGCCGACTGCGGGGTTGGGTTCGATTATATGTTTGAAAACTTCCCGCTCAAAAAAGCCCTGACCTTGGTCTTTCGGGGGACGGGCGATTGCGCGGCGATTGACTGGACGTTTCTCGGCCTGACATTACCCCAATTAGGCTTGATCAGTTTTATCCTGTTTGGCCTGTACGCTGCTTTCCTGTTCCGCGCACGCCGTTGCAGCTAGGCATTGCATCAATAGGCGCCGCTGGTGCCTGTCGGGTACTTATCCATTCCCGCTGATTGTCTGGCGATTGAGTCATGCCATTCCTGGAACTGTGCTTCGCATAACTGTTCCGCCTGTTGTGACAGTGTTTCTTTAGGCTTGTTGGCCGCGCGTAGTTTGGCCGTCTCGCGCTTGAGGCAGCCCAGGTATTTGGCTTTGGCATAAATCTCTTCGGTTTGCATGCTGGCAATTGTCTGGTCGGCCTGGTTGAGCGAGGCGCACAATGGGCCGGTTTGTGTAGAGGCCAATCCATCATCGATCACGCCTTTTTTCGGCATGTGGATGACATTGGCGATATCTTGCCCGCGCTTATGGATCCAGTTTTCCAGAATCTCGTTGCCACAACTTTCATTTTGGCAGCGCATGACGCTTTTAAGTAGCCACGCCGCCTGTTGGGTCATGCGTTCTTCAGAAATGCCGCAATTGTGGATGACATCGTGCGAGCGCGAAAAATACAATTTGTAATTGGCGCGCCAACTGGCATGGCTGGCGCAAGCCACCTTGCGTAACGGATTGGTCAGCGCACAGTTCTCGGCTTGCAGGGTTTGCAAGCGGTCTGGGGCAAGATTGCCCACCCGGCGGCAAGCCAGCGAAATCGCCTGCCCATAGGCCTGTGTCACGCCCCAGAATGAGAGGCGGGCTTGCGCAAAGTCAGGATGCTTGGCCAGCGAGAGGTCGTTCTTCCAGTCGAACGATTCCTGGGTTTGGGTCGACGGATGCACAATGGTTTCGCGTTCGACTTCCATCGAAAACTCACTACACGAGGCTTGTACAAACCTGGTGGCAAGGGCGTCGTCATGATCGTCAGCGCGCAACTTGAAAAAAATCATGTCCTCATGCTGCCCCACTTGTAGCGAGTCGAGATCAACAGCAACCGTCAGGAATTTTTCGCGGCCTGGCACGGTTTGCCATTGTTCGGCATGGAGTGAAGCGCCCCACAGAAATGACAGGCAGGTGAATACAAAGACAATAATCGTTCTAAACATCAGGGGATAAACAGAAATAAACAGGCAGCGGGCTGCCTTTGGGTTAATTGGAAGCGGAGACGCTGTTGCGGCCAGCCTGTTTGGCCTCATAGAGGGCCAGGTCTGCCCGTTGCAGCAGTTGCGACAAGGTATCACCCTGATGCAACACGGCCACCCCGGCGCTGATGCTGATGGAGCCCACGCCTGGGATATGCAGGCTATTGATTTGATGGCGTACTTTTTCTGCCAGTTGCGTGGCTTGTTTTAGCGTGGTGCGCGGCGCATAAATGATCAACTCATCGCCACCCCAGCGTACCGTTATGTCCGAGATCCGGCTATTCTTTTTAATGCAGGTCGCCACCGCTTTAATCACTGCATCGCCCAGCACATGGCCATGCGTGTCATTGATCTTTTTAAAGTAGTCGATGTCTATCAAAATCAGTGCGTCAGTGATTTTTCTGCGTGTCGTCGCGGGAGTATGCTCGGCAAACACCATCTCAAAATGGTGGCGGTTGCTGAGTCCGGTTAAATGGTCGGTGATGGAAAGTCTCTTGAAATTTTCTTTCTCAAATTCCAGCGCCGTATTGGCGACTGCCAACTGATCTGTACGTTGCTTAACCAGGGCTTCCAAGTCTACATTCAGTGCTTTTAAATGATTGGTTTGCGACTCACGCAAGCATTCGTAATTGCGGATAATGAAAAATTGCGCTAGCAGGTAAAAGCCCAGGCTGAGAATGTCGAGGTTGCTATCGTCAGACGGAAATACTTGAATCATGTGGTTGCCCGCGACCAATGCCAGCAAAATGGCCAACATGTAATAGCCGGTCACGCGGCCTTTGAGGTAAAACGCCGCCGCTAAAATCAGCAGTAACAAGGCGCTGCGCGAGTGGCTGCCTGTGGCCAGAAAAAACACGGTTAAAAACTGGACAAAGCACAGCCACAAAGCAATGCTGGAAATCAGCTCTATGTTTTTTTTATAACGATGCAAGACCCCGAGTAATACAAAGGCGAGGCAACCGAAAATCAGGTCAATGATGCCCAGGAAAGGTTGTTTTTCCCAGCGGATGACACTCATTGTGAGCGAGACGATGCCGGCAAAGGTGAACACATTGTTGAGGAAAATGACTTTATAACGGACGTTATCAGCCTCGGTGAGCTCGGGAAAAAGCTTGAGCGGACGCCACATGACGACAAACACTTTGCCAATCCATTTTTTCAACATCCCGGTGACCTCAGCAATTTATTATTTTTGTGAATGAGATTGTTTATGTAAAATTAATACTTCACTAGCTAATTACCCCATAACTTCCAAATTTTACATATATTAAGCGGATGGGTGTATTACTTTTATTCAATTAAAGTCAGAATTTGTTAGGGTAAATCCCGCGTCAAAATCCGCTTGAAAAACAACGAGCAACAGTCAGTTATGAAACCATTTAAAACTTTGGATGACTTTGTCGGTAATACGCCATTGGTCGCAGTGCAACGCCTGAACCCTAACCCGAGCAATACTATTTTGCTCAAGCTGGAAGGCAATAACCCGGCTGGTTCAGTCAAGGATAGGCCCGCCTACAGTATGATTTTGCGCGCCGAGCAGCGTGGGCAGATCAAGCCGGGCGACACCCTGATTGAGGCCACCAGTGGCAACACCGGCATTGCGCTGGCGATGGTCGCAGCCATGCGTGGCTACAAGATGATCCTGGTTATGCCAGAAAATCAGTCCGTTGAGCGCAGGCAAAGCATGAAAGCTTACGGCGCAGAACTGGTGCTCACACCCAAAGACGGCAGCATGGAGCTGGCGCGGGATGTGGCCTTGAAGTTGCAGGCGGAGGGCGAAGGCATTGTGCTTGACCAGTTTGGTAATTCGGACAATCCACTGGCGCATTATGAAGGCACCGGCCCTGAGATCTGGCGCGATACCCAAGGCAAAGTCACGCATTTTATTTCTAGCATGGGCACCACGGGCACCATCATGGGAACCTCCCGTTTCCTCAAGGAACAAAATCCCGCCATACAGATTATTGGCGTGCAACCCGAGGAAGGCGCGCAGATTCCGGGTATCCGTAAATGGCCGGAAGAATACCTGCCGAGCATTTATGATCCTTCCCGCATCAACGAATTGCGTTATGTCAGCCAGAAACACGCCGAAGAGACCACCCGCAAGCTGGCCACCAAAGAAGGGATCTTTGCTGGCATCTCCAGTGGCGGTGCGTTATACACGGCGCTGCAACTTTCAAAAGAAGTCGACAACGCCGTGATCGTCAGCATCGTCTGCGACCGCGGTGACCGTTATCTTTCTACCGGAGTGTTCCCCGGCTGATGCGTGTATGGGGGCTGATGCTATGGGCTTGGTCACTACCATTATGTGCCATGACCGAGATCAGCCTGAGTGCAGAGAGTATTTCTGGCGAACTCTTCCAGCTGGATAAACCGCATGCTGTGGTCAATCTGCGTGCCACCCAGCAGATGCAGGTCTATGCTGAACGTTTGCAACTCGGCGATGCCAGCAGTCAAGCCAGTATAGACAAACCCAACATCAGGCTGGATTTAGGCAAACGCCCGACCTTGCTGGTCACTTCTGAGCGCTTGCAAATGCAACCTTACCAAGCGCGCCAGCCGAGGATATTTCTTGATTTAAAGCCGCAAAGCGGACGGCCTGTGCTGTCTTTTTACGCAGAGGTCAAAGCCTTGCAAGAGGAGAGTTGGGGTACGTTTCATCTCAACTGCCAGGTACCAGCCCAGGCGGCAAGTCAACCGTGGCGTTGCGAAGACGGTCTTTACCAAGATGCACGTTCGCATGTGCCGTTTAATGTGATTGCCACCCCCACCTGGAAAGACCAGGACAAGGCTGGCCCTGCTGCCCGGGGCGTGGATATTGCGCTGGCCGTGCATGAGGCCAGGTTTAGTGATGCCGCCGGTTTACATGCCGGAGATAAACTCACCGGCACGGTCAATCTTTCTGCCCATCAGCAGGGCGATGGCTGGCGCTGGCAAGGCGTGTTCGACTGGCAGCAAGGTGAGTTATTCTGGCAACCGTTTTATTTTTCCGAAGGCAACAAACGCTTTGAAGTTCGTGGCTTTTACCGCCAGCCTTATCTCGATATCGAACAGGCGACATTAGCGTTGCAGGGGGTTGGCACCTTGCATAGCCAAAGCCGCCTCAACCTCGTCAGCAAAGAATTCGAGTTTTTAAAGGTCGATGCCAAAGAGGTAGATTTCAATGGCGTTTACCAGGCGTTTATCCAGCCCTTGATCCCCAACTCGGCGTTTGGCCATTTAAAAGTGTCTGGCAAGGCTGACTGGTCGTTTGAAGCCAAGGGGTCGCAGCCGCTCAAATTTCACCTCAACATCACCGATGCCAGTGTAGAAGAGCAGACTGGCAAATTTGGCTTTACGCATTTTAATGCCGATATCCCCTGGGATTATGATCATCCGCAGCGAATTACCCTGGGTTACCGTTCTGGGCACGTTCTCAAAGTGCCACTTGGTGAAACCCGCTGGCAAGCCGAAGTGAACCGTTATTCGGTCACTTCACCCAGCATGCGGCTACCGCTTCTGGATGGTGCGTTGGACTTTCAGGATATTTCTGCGGCGTGGATCAATCAAAGCATGGTGTGGCACGTAAAAATGGCGATGCAGCCTATTAGCATGTCCAGCTTTAGCCATGCGATGGACTGGCCGGTGATGCGTGGCCAGATGGCTGGCTCGGTGCCATTGGTGACTTATGCCAACCACGAATTGCGTATGCAGGGCGACATGCAGTTTCAATTGTTTAATGGCATGATTGGCATGTCTGACCTGGATATTGATGATCCTTTAGGTGCCGTGCCTAAGCTGCACGCCAATTTCACCATGCGCGATATCGATTTGGGGGAAATTACACGCACCTTTAATTTTGGCTCCATCAGTGGCAAACTCGAGGGCGATATCAAGGACTTGCGATTGCAACACTGGAAACCAGTCTCTATGGATGCCTTTGTGCGCACCGCAGACGGCCCGTTTGAGAAAAAAATCTCGCAACGCGCGGTGGAAAACATCACAGCACTGGGCGGGGAGGGCACCGCCGCCGCATTACAGCGTACCTTTCTGCGGTTTTTTAAAGAGTTTAGTTACGAAAAGATAGGCCTCAGTTGCCAACTGCGCGGGGATATTTGCAGAATGGGTGGGGTAGACCAGATCCCTGGCGGATTCGTGATTGTCAAAGGCAAGGGCGCGCCGTCTGTCAACGTCAATGGCTACACGCAATTCGTGAGCTGGAAAGACGTATTGGCGCGCATGCAACGCGTCACCGATAGCAATAGTAAAATCATGATTGATTAGAATGTAAGTTGAGCCAGCAGACCTTGTTTGCCGGAAAGGAGTCGGATTGAAGCTGACAGCAATCACCAAAGATGACGCTGCCCAATGGCTGCTGAAAGGCACCCTCATGCTGGTAATCACCAGCCTGAGTGCATGCGTCACCATTAATATTTACTTCCCTGCCGCGGCCGCTGAAAAAGCGGCAGATAAAGTGATTGACGAAATCTGGCAGGTGCCAGCAGGTGCTTCATCACCTGCGGATACCAAACCATCAGTCCCGGCTGCGAGCCCTGTGATGCCTTCAGCAACGCCGATGGCACCCTCCGTCAAACCCAGTGTGAACCAGGAGTCTGCCCCATGAGCCTGTCTATCAAATCACGCCGCTTTGGGTCAGGATTATTGTGCTTCTTTTTGCAAATTCGCGCTGGTATCACCAAAACCTTAATCGGTTTTTTGGCGGCGGCCTTCATGACATTACCTGCGTATGCTGCTCTTGACCTGGATGTGAATACACCCGCCGTGGCAGCGGTTAAGGCCAGTATGCAAAACCGTCACAGTCAGTTGCTCACGCATTATCAATCGGGCGCTGTGGGATTGACTGCAGAAGGGTTTGTCGCGGTCAAAGACGCCAGCCTGGTGCCACTGTCACAACGCGGCGCATTAGCGACGTTGGTCAAAGAAGAAAATATGGACCGGGTCCAGTTATACCGGGGCATTGCTGTGGCAAATGGCCACCCGGAGTGGGAAGGGGAAATACAACACACCTTTGCTTTGCGGTGGATTGATAAAGCGCAGCCAGGCTGGGTAGTACAGCGCGATGGGCAATGGGTGAAAAAGTAAACCATCAAATGAAAAGCCGAAATGCAATCAATGCATTTCGGCTTTTCCATTTTCTAGTGCGAGTGCGATCGTAGGACAGCGTTTAGAAGTGATATTGCATGCCTAACGAGAGCATATTAAGGTCAAGGTCACTTTCGCCAGCAATTCTGCCGTAATAGGCATAGGTGGCTTTGATATCTAACAATTCATTGACCGGGTATTTGTAGCCAAACCCTACCACGTAGCCCATGCCGTTTTCATCAATAGAATCAGTGGCCACGGTGGTGCCAGTCGCGCGAATACGAGCATCTACCTTTGAATACACCGCACCGGCTTTCACGAAAAAGTTCGGTAACTGGCTAGGGCTAAACAATGCAGCTAATTCAACGCCCTTGGCCTCGGTTTTTAAACTTGCTGTATAACCGACGGCGTTATCAGTGACATCTGTTTTAAAGGTGCTGGTTTTAAAGTATGCCAGCTCCAGCGAAATGTTTTGATTAAAGGTATAGCCCGCAAACACTCTGCCGGCGCCGCCATTTCGATCTTCTTTCACAGAAGGCGTGCTTCCAAACTGATCTGTTAGCGCGTCTTTGAACTGACGGGAATTATCTTTAGTGCGAATATACGCTGCATCTACACCAAAATAAAAAGGCGTGGTTTCCACGCTGTGGTTTTGTTGATCTGCGGCATAAATCGGAGTGGTTGAAACAAAGAGAAATCCAAGAATAGAAGCGGAAGTAAAAATCTTCATTAATTGCCTTTTCGATGAGGTTGATATTGATTTGGTTTTGTTAATTTATTTTAGCAGTTGACGTTAAGATACGTAAATGAATTTTTCTGGTTTTTCGGGCTAGGGGCTGCTGCTTGCCAAACACATTCCCTGAACACGGCGTAGAGCGTGCCGGACTGGTGCATTCAATCGACGTGAACTTCGAAATCTCTCTGCTAACACTGTCAGAGATGGTCACTGTTGCGTTTTTAAAGCTTCACGATTGGCTGATGACCATTGGGTGGGTTGGTGACGGATTGTTGAGAGGCTGCTTAAAAATAACTTCAATGGAATCATGGTGTTAAGAAATGTTTTAGCAAAAAATGAAGGCAAACGGCCGCTCAATTTGAAACCTATCGCCGCTTTATTCCTCTCATTGATATTGAGAACAAGCGGGTAAAAGCGGCTGATTTCAGTTTCAGGCATATTCATTGCATACAGATAAAGTGCGTGTTCCGATGAAAGGAGTCTGTTGTGGCAACTAATCTCTTCGTTCTCCCTAGACTGGGGGAAAGCATTCATCATCAGGATCTGGGGATCTACTATATCCTGAACCATCACACTGGCCGTGTGCGTTCCTTGATACAACTGGTGCGGGAAAATGTGCATTGGTATCTGATGCAATTACAGCCGATTGCGGATGGCCTGGATTACCGCTGGTCTGTTTTGTCACGTGAAGAGGATTGCGCCCTCAAATCAGCCACTGACAAACAAATCGCCCATTATTTTTCAAAACCGGAATATGCGGAGCCTAGTGGCGCCTGGCAGGTGATGCGCAATGCCAATTTTGGCTTTGCCAAGTTCACCCCCATGGAAGCCCCGAGTGAAGTCAGTTATGCGATTCTGACCTTTAACGGGGAAGAGATGCAGACGCCGATCCGGTTGCATAGAGCCCCTGCCGAATGGTTGGATGAAGACTCTGAAACCGATATTCTGCAATTGGAGTTTGCTTAATATTGAGATCAAGGAGCAACGACCACCTAATGTGATCGTTGCTCGTGAGATGCATCCGCTTGTTAAGCAGTAGTGCTCACCACATTGCCTGCTGGCCCATGATGTTGCATGCTGGAAGACAATGCTTGCAGAAAGCCACTCAGGCTAGTGTTGTCACTGTTCCCTCCCAATGCACTGACAAGTGACTGGAAGCTGTTTTCCAGGTCACTGCTGCTATCAGACGATGTGTCAGATGTGCTGTCGCTGCTGCTACTATTCGTTAAGGATGAAATCAGGCTTTGCAATTTGCCTTCCATCCCATGTCCGCCATAAGGAGGGGGTGGGGGCATGCCTTGAGTGGAGCTCGCATCTACCGTAGTGGATGCATCACTACTGTCCTCACTGCTGGTGTCAGTCCCTTGCGATTGCAGCGCACTCATCAGGTTTTGTAAAAAGCTGTTTAAAGCACTGGCGGCATCTGTGCTGCTGTCGCTGCTCCCTGTTGTGTCAGTCCCGTCCGCGCTCGTGGTGCTGTTCGTGCCCGATTTCCCGAAAATGGATTCCAGACCGCCTTCAATGCCAGCGCTTTTAAGTGCTGAATCAATGGCTCCCAGCAAACCGCCACCGTCCTTGCCATGGCCTTCGCCGTCAGGCGGTGGGGGAGGAGGTTGCATGCCACTGCGCTGGCCGACTTGTGACATGGATTGAATACTGCTATTACTGCTAATAGAACTGATTGATGTCATGATGAGTGCTCCGTTAAGTTTTTAAATGTTCAGGGCTGCTGCAATTGCTCCCTGGCAATCCAGCGTGTTGACTGAACACCTTCAGCTTAAAGCCCGCTCACCTGTTTCCAAGGAAGGAAAAAACACAAAAAACCCTTATAAATCAGTAATTTAAATGTATCATTTGATACAAAAGTGGTTGAATTGTATCCGTTGATACAAAGCACGCTCTTTTTATACAAAAGCGGCCCACGATCGACGTGTCTGGTATAACTGCGAGGGCTGTGTTATTTTAAAAAACCATTTTTTATACAGGTTTGGTCATGCTGAGTTTGGTGTTTGATATTGAAACAATTCCGGATGTGAACGGCATTCGCCAGTTGCATGACCTGCCAGCTAGCCTGAGCGATACGGATGTCGCCAATATCGCTTTTCATCAGCGCCGTCAGCACAGTGGCACTGATTTCCTGCCGCATCACTTGCAGCGGATTTGTGCCATTTCTTGTGCTTTACGCGAAGGCAACCAGTTCCGCGTGTGGACGCTGGGCGATGAACAGTCCAGTGAAGCTGAAATTATCCAGCGTTTTTTTGATGGCATCGAAAAATATACGCCTAACCTGGTGAGCTGGAATGGCGGGGGCTTTGATTTGCCCGTGTTGCATTACCGGGCCATGGTGCACGGTATTGCCGCCCCCCGTTATTGGGACTTGGGCGAAGATGACAAAGACTTTAAATGGAACAACTACATCAGCCGTTACCATATGCGGCATCTGGATTTGATGGATGTGCTGGCAATGTACAGTGGCCGTGCCAATGCGCCGCTTGATCAAATGGCCCAGCTGTGTGGGTTCCCTGGTAAACTGGGCATGGACGGTAGCAAAGTGTGGCAGGCTTTTGTCAACGGAGAGATCAAAGCCATTCGTGATTATTGTGAAACCGATGTGGCCAACACGCACCTGGTGTATCTACGCTTTTTGAAGATGCGTGGTCACTTGAATGAAGCAAATTATGCGTCAGAAATTCAACTGGTCAGGGAGACGTTGGCAGGCTACAGTGGCGAGCACTGGCAGCAGTTTATGGCGGCCTGGGCTTGAAATAAACTCAGT
>CAKZJM010000372.1 GCA_936943315.1 uncultured Methylophilus sp.
ACAAGCCAAGAGTACGTTTGCACGGTTATTGGCTGGCAGTATTGCTGCTACCTTTTTCACCTATTGCTTCGTCAACATGGGCATGGTCAGCGGCATTCTGCCGGTGGTGGGCATTCCGCTGCCGCTGGTAAGTTATGGCGGCACCTCACTGCTCACGCTAGGGCTCAGCCTGGGGCTGCTCATGAGCGTGCAATCGCACAAACGCCTGGTCGCGACCGACTAGCCACCGGGCTACGGAATTAAGGATAAAGATGTCTTTTTACTTGCAACGCCTGTGTATCTTGCTCCTCGCCGTCTGGTTGGCGGCCTGTAATAGCAGCATGCCGCCGCGGCAAACTTCTCCGTCCACCCCTTCACCAAAACCCACCCCGGCCGAGAAGCCGTCAGCACCAGGGTCAGCCACCCCCAGCCCTTCTATCAGCACCCCGCCTGGCGGCACCTCAGGGCCTAAAGTGATCAACATAGACCCCAAACCGGAGAGCAGCGGCAATGCCACCGACGGCATAGACCCGAATATTCCGCTCGAAACCACCATCACGCCGAAGGTGGAGCCAATTGTCAAAGGCACGACCAAGCCCTATATCGTCAATGGTGAAACAGTGACGCCGATGTCTGAGGTGACGACGCCATTTACACAGACTGGGCATGCCTCATGGTATGGCAAGAAGTTTCATGGCCGCAGAACCGCCAGCGGCGAACCTTATGATATGTTTAAACTGTCAGCGGCACACCGCACCTTGCCTATCCCCAGCTATGTACGCGTGACCAACCTGAGCAATGGCAAAACCATCATGGCGCGCGTCAATGACCGTGGACCGTTTGGCCGCGACCGTATCATTGATTTGTCTTATGCCGCGGCCAAACAGCTGGATATCACCCGCCACGGTTCGGCCCAGGTACAGGTGACATTAATCGATCCCTCGCAGCCATCCGAGACCGCAGCGACAACGACGCAGGCCACAGCAGAGACACAAGCACTCCCCCAAGAGACGGTGCAAGTCACGCGTACTATTTCCGCCGCAAAACCAGTGTCGACACTGGATGCGAATGGCGTCTATGTACAGGTAGGCGCCTTTGGCCAGGAAGAGAATGCTGACCGCCTGCAACAGCGCATTTTCAGTGCGCGGCCAGAAACACAATCCCTGCTCAACAAAGTGTATAATGGAAAAGTGTTCCAGATCGTGCTGGGGCCTTATCCAGATCACGCGTTGGCAGCTCAAGCCGCCAGTCAAATGCGTGACCAATTCCAGTTACCTGCGCTGATATTTTCCCGGTAACTTTTTCTCGTTAAGTATTTTTTCTCGTTAAATGATGACCATGTGGCGTTCTTGTATTGCTTTTTTACTCTCCATCCCTTTACTGACCGTGGCGGCTGAAGCCATCACCGGTAACGTGCCTACGCCTACCCTGGCCGCCAAGGCATTTGTGTTGCGCGACGCTAACACCGGCAGCCTGCTGGCAGCGAACAATCCGGACATGCCGGTAGAGCCTGCCTCGTTGACCAAAGTGATGACGGCCTACCTGACTTTTGAAGCCGTGAAGCAAAAGCGCCTGGCGCTGACGCAAACCTTGCCGGTGAGCCAAAAAGCCTGGAAAGTCGAAGGCTCCAAAATGTTTATCGACACCACTATGACCGTCACTGTGGATGAGTTATTGCATGGCCTGATTATCCAGTCAGGCAATGATGCCGCCATCACCCTTGCGGAAGGCATTGCCGGTAGCGAAGAGCTGTTTGCCACCCTCATGAATAAAAAAGCAGCGGCACTGGGCATGAAAAACAGCCACTTTATCAACTCCACTGGCTTGCCAGACCCCACCCACACCACAACCGCCCGTGATTTGTCGATTTTGGCCAATGCCTTGATCCGCGATTTCCCGCAGGATTATGCGCGCCTGTATTCGCAAAAATCTTACACCTATAACAACATCACGCAACCTAACCGCAACCGTTTGCTGTTTATTGACCCCACCGTGGATGGCATGAAAACCGGCCACACCGAATCTGCGGGTTACTGCCTGATTTCTTCAGCCAAACGTAACGACTTCCGCTTGATTTCTGTAGTTCTCGGCACCACTTCAGATAATGTACGGGCGGCTGAAAGCCAAAAACTGCTGAATTTTGGTTTCCAGTTTTATGAATCCAAGCTGATTTATGCGGCCAATAAACCCATTACGCGTCAAAAAGTCTGGAAAGGCACTGAAAGCGAAGTGGATTTGACCGTGGCCAAACCCGTCTATTTAACCTTGCCACAAGGTGAATATGCCAACATGAAGGCCAATGTGCGTATTACCAAAGCATTGGAAGCGCCTTTAAAAGCCCATCAAGCCGTGGGTGCGGTAGATTTCAGCCTCGGTGGCAAGGTAGTGCATAGCGTGCCTCTGGTGACGGTGCATGCCGTAGAAGCCAGCAATATCTTCTCGCGCATGATCGACCAGGTACGTCTGTATTTGCAGTAAGTACTTTTTATAAAGGTAGCTAACCATGACCAAGCTCGAGCCATTGCCAGATGTAGAAGAAACCCTGATTGAGTTTCCGACCAATTTCCCGATCAAGGTCATGGGTGAAACGCATGATGACTTTACGGCAGAAATCACCAAAACCATTCAGGCGCACTGGCCGGAGTTTGATACACACCTGATCGAAATCCGTGGCAGCAGCAACGGCAAATACCTGAGCCTGACCTGCCTGGTCTATGTCACTTCGAAACCACAACTGGACGATATTTATCGTAGCCTGACCTCGCACCCGATGGTCAAGGTCGTGTTGTAACGCCTTTTTTCTCCATGCCTGCACTGGAAATACGCCAGCTGGGTTTAACCCACTATGCCGACACGCTGGCCCAGATGCAGGCCTACACGGCCCAGCGCAATGCCGACTCCCCCGATCAGCTGTGGGTCACAGAACACCCCCCAGTCTACACGCTGGGCCTCAACCGGCGTGGCGTGCGGCTGCCGCAAAACAATATTCCCGTGGTCAATGTAGACCGTGGCGGCAAAATTACCTACCACGGCCCCGGCCAACTGATTATTTATTGCCTGATTGATCTGGCACGCAGCCACTTGAATGTGCGGCAACTTGTCTCCATCTTGGAAAACAGCCTGATAGATTTTTTGGCCGCGCATGGCATACTGGCCGAAGCCCGTGCAGACGCGCCGGGGGTGTATGTGACAGGCAAAAAAATCGCCTCGCTGGGGCTACGCCTGAAAAACCAGTGCTGCTATCATGGCCTGAGCTTGAATATTGAGATGGACTTGCAGCCGTTTGCCGAGATTGACCCTTGCGGTTATGCTGGCATGCAAATGACACAAACCCGGGATTTGAACATACCGCTCAGCATGACTGACATTGCTGCGGAGCTCACCCAACGATTGAAAGAGAAACTGACGCATGTCAGATAATTCAACCCAAGAACCGCCCATCAACACGCGTCCTGCCAAAAAAGTGGCAGGTGTCAAAGAGATTGATGCTGCCAAAACTTCGCGTATCCCGATCAAGATCGTGCCGCAACCCATGCTGCGCAAACCTGAATGGATACGCATGAAGGTGCCGGATTCGGCCCGCTTCCAGGAAATCAAACAGGTGTTGCGCGACAACAACCTGCACACCGTGTGTGAAGAAGCCAGCTGCCCTAATATTGGTGAATGCTTTAGCGGCGGCACCGCCACATTCATGATCCTTGGCGATATTTGTACGCGTCGATGCCCGTTTTGTGATGTCGCACACGGCAAACCGCTGCCCCCAGACCCAAAAGAGCCGGAAAACCTGGCGCGCACCATTGCGCAGATGAAATTGCGTTATGTGGTCGTGACCTCAGTCGACCGTGATGATTTGCCTGACGGCGGCGCCCAGCATTTTGTCGACTGTATCCGCGCCATCCGTCAGCAATCCCCCCAGATCAAAATCGAGATTCTGGTGCCCGACTTTCGTGGCCGTCTGGATATCTCACTCAAGATTCTGCGAGAGGCCCCGCCTGACGTCATGAACCACAACCTGGAAACCGTGCCACGTTTATATAAACAAGCGCGCCCAGGGTCTGATTACCAGCACTCGCTTGAACTGCTCAAGCAATTTAGCGAAATGTACCCGGAGGTGCCGACCAAGTCTGGCCTCATGCTGGGCCTGGGTGAAACGGACGAAGAGATTATTGAGGTGATGCGCGACTTGCGCGCCCAAGGCGTGAGCATGCTCACGTTAGGGCAATACCTGCAACCGAGCGTGCACCATTTACCTGTGTTGCGCTATGTGACGCCAGATACGTTTGCCTGGTTTAAACAACAGGCAGATGCCATGGGATTTGATAATGCGGCTAGCGGCCCCATGGTCCGCAGTAGCTACCATGCCGATCAACAAGCGCATGCCGTGATAGCGCACGCCACCACTGAAAGCACGCTGGCCTGACCAGCCTGATAAAAAAGATGACAGGAGCAATCATGGTCCCCCATTTAACCACTGCACTCAGCGGCCCGCTGGTCACACTAGAAAAACGCATCCTGCAAGCCATGCCGGATATTGAGCACTGGTTCCGCACCCAATGGCAGGAAGTCGCCGCGCCGTTTTATGCCAGTGTCGACTTACGTAACTCTGGCTTTAAGCTGGCGCCGGTGGATACCAACCTGTTTCCTGGCGGGTTTAATAATCTCAATCCAGACTTTTTGAGCTTATCCGTACAGGCCGCCCAAGTCGCCGTGGAAAAAATTTGTCCTGATGCGCGCCGGTTATTACTGATCCCGGAAAACCATACGCGTAATACCTACTACCTGCGCAATGTGGTCGAGCTTTGCAACATCCTCAAAGCCGCTGGCATGGAAGTGCGTGTGGGCAGCTTGTCGCCCGAGATTACTGAAATCACCAGACTGGAAACGCATGATGGCCTGCCATTGATTCTAGAGCCGTTGGTGCGTGAAAAGAACCGCCTGCAACTGAAGGCGGCCTCATTTGAAGGGATGGATTATCCAGCGTTTGATAGCTGTGCCATTCTATTGAATAACGACTTGTCGGGCGGGGTGCCTGAGCTACTCAAAGGCCTGGAACAAACCTTGATTCCGCCCCTGCACGCAGGCTGGTTTATGCGGCGTAAATCTAACCACTTTGCGGCGTATGACAAAGTCGTGTCTGACTTTTCTGCCATGCTGGAGATCGACCCCTGGCTACTTAACCCTTATTTTGATACCGCGAGCGGCATCGATTTCCACAACCGGGTCGGTGAAGATGTGCTGGCAGAAAAAGTGGATGCCATCCTCAAAAGAATCCAGGCTAAATATGACGAATATGGCATCACGCATCAGCCATTTGCCATCGTCAAAGCCGATGCAGGCACTTATGGTATGGGCATCATGAGCGTGAAGTCTGCCGATGAAGTGCGTGACCTCAACCGCAAAACCCGCAATAAAATGTCTGTGATCAAAGAGGGCATGGAAGTGTCTGAAGTCATGATCCAGGAAGGCGTCTACACTTTTGAAACCATCAATGAAGCGGTGGCGGAGCCCGTGGTATACATGATGGATCATTTTGTGGTCGGTGGTTTTTACCGCGTGCATACCAGCCGTGGCGTCGATGAAAACCTCAATGCGCCTGGCATGCATTTTGTGCCATTGGCGTTTGAAAAACCCTGTACCCTGCCAGACTGCGCAGGTGCGCCTGACGCTCCGCCAAATCGCTTTTATGCCTATGGTGTGGTTGCCCGCCTCGCCTTGCTGGCTGCTGGTCTGGAGCTGCAAGAGGGTGAACTGCAAACACCGGCCGCAGTCAACGCGTAAAAGTAGAGGCGCATGATGAAACTGCTGTTTATTCTGGATCCGCTAGACGCACTGGTCACTTACAAAGATACCAGCCTCGCCATCATGCGTGCTGCGCAGGTACGCGGCCATACGCTGTGGGTGTGTGGACAGCATGACTGGCAGTTGCAGCACGAGGTGGTCACTGTAGATGCGCAGACGTTTGCCTTTAATGCGGATGGCAGCTGGAAAACCAGTGATAAATCTAGCGTCTCCCCGGCAGATTTTGACGCGGTGCTCATGCGCAAAGACCCGCCATTTAATAACGAATACTTATACAGCACCTATCTGCTTGAACTTGCACAACAGCAAGGTGCGCGCATTATCAACGACCCGGCGTCCATCCGCGGCTGGAACGAAAAATTGTCGGTCGCGCGTTTTCCGCAATTTGCCCCCCCTTTTATCGTCACCAGCCAGCAAGACAAAATATTGGCTTTTTTAGCTGAGCATGGCGATATTATCGTTAAACCGCTGGACGGCATGGGTGGCAGTGGCATTTTCCGCCTACGCAAAGATGACCCAAATATTTATGCCATCCTGGAAACACTGACACAGTTTCAAACACAAACCATCATGGTGCAGCGCTATATCCCCGATATCGTCAAAGGGGACAAGCGCATCCTCATCATCAACGGCGAGCCTTTGCCTTATGCCCTGGCACGCATCCCCAAAACGGGGGAAACGCGTGGCAATCTGGCGGCAGGCGGCAAAGGCGTAGCACAACCCTTAAGTACACGTGACCAGGAAATTGCCATTACCGTGGGTAAAACGCTTAAACAACACGGGCTGTTTCTTGTTGGCCTCGATGTGATTGGCGACTACCTGACTGAAGTGAATGTCACCAGCCCCACCGGCATGGTAGAAATTGCAGCACAAACTGACTGCGATCCAGCCATCGTCATGGTAGAGGCGCTGGAAAAGCTGGTCGCTTAAACACCTCAGCATTCTTCCGTACCCCAATCGACAACATTTTAGTTTGTCGTCAAGCTCGTATACGGTAATCTAAAAGCGATGCCTTCGTAGGAGTGTTTTTCATGCGCGTGTTGGTACTGGGTTCTGGTGTCATTGGCGTCACGAGTGCTTATTACCTGGCATTGAAAGGCTTTGATGTCACCGTGCTTGACCGTCAGCCTGGCGTTGGTCTTGAAACCAGTTTTGCCAATGCAGGCCAGATTTCGCCCGGGTATTCAGCACCATGGGCCGGGCCCGATGTCCCGCTCAAAGCCTTGAAATGGCTGTTTCAACGACATGCCCCTTTGTCGATCCGTCCTGATTTCAGTTCGTGGCAATGGCAGTGGATTGCCCATTTTTTGCGTAACTGCTCGCTGCAACGCTACGAGCTCAATAAATCGCGCATGGTCAGGCTGGCTGAATATAGCCGCGACTGTCTGCGTGAGTTGCGTGCCAGCACTGGCATCGAATACGAACACCGTAGCCTTGGTACGCTGCAAGTGTTCCGCACCCAAAAGCAACTCGATGCCGAATTGAAAGACATGGCGGTGCTTAGCCGCATGGGCGTGCCTTTTCAGCACGTGGACCCCGATGGCTGCGCACGTATTGAACCTGGCTTAAGCGCCGTCAAAGACCAATTATTAGGTGGTTTGCATTTACCCGATGATGAAACCGGTGATTGCCAGTTATTTACCACCCGCCTCGCTGAAAAAGCGCAGGCGTTGGGCGTGCAATTCAGGCAGGGCGTGACCATACAGCGCCTGGTCACGCAGCAAAACCGCCTTTTAGGCGTAGAAGTACAAAGCCAACTGGGGTTAGAAACCCTGACAGCAGACCATTATGTGGTTGCGTTAGGCTGTTATTCGCGTCAACTCACGCAAACACTGGGGTTAAATCTCCCGGTCTATACCGTCAAAGGTTATTCATTAACAGTCCCCATTACCCACCCTGAGGCTGCCCCGGTGTCTACCGTCATGGATGAGACTTACAAAGTAGCCATCACACGGTTTGACCAACGGATACGCGTGGGCGGCATGGCAGAGCTGGCCGGTTTTGACTTACGCCTTCAACCCCGCCGCCGCGAAACGCTAGAAATGGTTTTGAACGGATTATTTCCGCACGCAGGCGACCTCTCTCAAGCCCAGTTCTGGACTGGGCTACGCCCCATGACACCCGATGGCACGCCCATTCTAGGCCAGGCCAATACCCGCTTCCCCAATGTCTGGCTTAATACTGGTCACGGCACCTTGGGCTGGACCATGGCCTGCGGCTCAGGCCAAGTGCTGGCTGACCTGATGGCGCAGGATACGCCCGCCATTGAAACGCAAGAATTAAGTTATAAACGC
Source organism: uncultured Methylophilus sp. (assembly GCA_936943315.1). Taxonomy (GTDB): domain Bacteria; phylum Pseudomonadota; class Gammaproteobacteria; order Burkholderiales; family Methylophilaceae; genus Methylophilus. Next base: position 8,073 of record CAKZJM010000372.1, read on the forward strand.
TACTTTTCTTCACGGCTGTCCTCATCCAACGCTGTGTAAAAATCCCCTTATTTTCATCACGACTTTAATATCCATGAATCGATATTCCTGATTGGATATAGCGGTGCTAAAATCCACGTATTGCAATGACCCAGTTGCAGAGTGACCAGCCCCTGAAAAAAACCTATTTATCACGAGAGGACAACCTTAGTGAACCCATTGAATAAAGTAGCGGCATGCCCACGCATGGCAGAAACACCGTCTTTTCCACGCCTCAAGCTACTGGCGGCAGCCTTGAGTGTGGCGATGTTGCATGCAACCCTCCCTACCGCATGGGCCGATGGCGACAGCGATGCCCGCATTGCCCAATTACAACGCATGCTCGAAGCGCAACAACAGCAAATGCAGTTGCTTGCCAATGAATTAAAGGCGCTAAAAGAAGCCTCGATCAAACCCGCTGAGCATATGGATCCCACCAAGGCGCCACCGATTGCCACAGAAGAAAAACAGCAGCTACGCGAACAGCAAGCCAAGATAGACACCATGGCAGAACAGCTAAAAAGCCTGCAAGCCGCACGCGGGCAATCCACGGGGCAAGCTGTGTATGCCAACTTTAAAAATGGCCTCAGTTTTGAAGATGGCACCGGCAACTGGAAACTGGGTGTTAATGGCCGTGTGCAGGCCGACTACCGCAGTTTTTCACCAGACATTGCCGCCGCAGATACTTTTAACATCCGCCGCGGCCGTTTGGGGGCGAATGTCGCCATGAAAGATTTTTCCGCTAGGATAGAGGCAGAATACAGCGGCACCGCCAACAATGGCAGCGTAGGCTTGACCTATGCCCATGTGGATTACCTTCACTTTAATAGCTTTAAATTGCGTGCGGGCCAGTTCAAACCTTTTTATGGGCTAGAGCGCGCCATGAATGCCAACTTCACCGACTTTCAAGAGCGCGGCTCTACAGACTATTTGTTAGGCCCAACGTTTGACCGCGGCGTGATGGTATTTGGCGAACCGGTTCCCGGTTTGTTTTACAACGCTTCGTGGACAGATGGCAAAGGGGTCAATACCACTACGGCAAATGGGGACGAAACAGATGCCAAGTACGACAATAAAGATGCGTTGGTCCGCGTGGTGGGCAACATCGCGCAATTTGCAGACTGGAAAGACAGCGTGGTGCATGCAGGTGGCTTTTATGCCAAAGGCCAACAGGAGCCTGGCAGCATTGCTACTTTAAATGTACAAACTGAAGGACGCGGTTATATAGTATTTCCAACGACCACCTTCCAAAGGGCTGTCGATCGTACCCGCCAAGGTTATGAGCTCGCTCTTGCACATGGCCCTCTCAAATTTCAAACCGAACACATCCATGAAAATTTTGACGGTGCGAACGTAGACCGCGATTTGACCGCCTGGTACGCAAGTGTCAGCTGGCTGGTCACCGGCGAAACTTTTGCCAGTACCTATAAGGATGGGATGTTCGGCCGCTTGCGCCCCAAGCATGACTTTGCCTGGGGAGCGGATGGCTGGGGAGCATTACAGCTTGGCGCACGTTACAGCAAATTTGATGGCAGCGACTTTGTAACTTCACCTAATCAATTCGACGCTTGGACAGTGGGCGCTAATTGGATCCTCACGCCTTATGTACGCTTAGTTGCCAACTATGTGCACTCACACTTCAACACACCGGTCACAGTAACAACGTCTTCAAACAGCACCAACAAAAGCTACACATTTGATCACGAAGACGCGATCACCATGCGTGCCCAGTTCGACTTTTAACCATCTTTCAAAACAAAGCTATAAACGCCATAGCGACTGTTCGCCGTGGCGCTTTTTTCTCCATTGCCAAACCGAATAGCAATCCAATTGAGCGTCTAACTACCCAGTTGCAAACCTATTATTAGCAATAAAAGTAGAATAAATATTTCGATATTCCCTATCGGATATAACGATGCTAGAATCTTTGATGGCGCTGAAGGGAAAATCGTCATTTGTCACGCCAATCGCTATTCCCGAATAAACATATCGAAAATATTTTCTGATAACAATAAGACTACAACGAGAGGACAACCGCAGTGGTAACTTCACAACAAAAAATAGCAGGCATCATCGCATGCCTGCTGGGAGGCACCAGTGTTCAAGCATTGGCAGAAGAGAGTAACGAGATATTCACCTTGGGTGAAATCGCAGTCACTGGCAAACGCGATACAGAAAATCCTCTCGGCACAGCCACGCTTGACCGCGAACAACTCTGGGATTTCAGTAAGAATGGCGTCGCAGATGCGCTTAACCTGATTCCAGGCGTAGCGACCACCATGGTCTCCGGCCCCGGTCGCCGCAATGAGTCTGACATCAGCCTGCGCGGGCTAGATCGTACACGCGTTCCGCTCACCATAGATGGCATCCGTCTTTTCTTGCCTGCGGATAACCGTATTGATTATGGTCGCTTCTTAACACCCGATCTTTCTGAAATTCAGGTCGCAAAAGGCTATGTTTCTGTCATCAACGGTCCAGATGGTATGGGTGGCGCCATCAACCTGGTGACACGTAAACCAGTCAAGGACTTTGAAGGTGAAATACGCTATTCGGCGCTTTTGGGCGGCGGTGGTCAGCATGATGGAGATATCTGGTATGCAAATCTCGGTGGCAAGCGTGAGAAGTTTTACTGGCAAGCAAGTCTCCAGCAACGCGATATTGACGGCTGGAGGCTTTCAAAAGATTATCATCCCGAGTTACCCACTACTGCCCCGAACTATCAAGGCAACGGTCTACGCAATTTCTCTGATTCTAACGATTGGCGTGGTAGCCTTAAGCTAGGCTTCACCCCAAACGAAACTGACGAATACTCATTCAATTACTCCAAGCAGAGTGGTGAAAAACATCGTGCGCCACCAGTGCGAGGAAGTGATGATGTGCAGACTAGCAGCGGCGTCACGCGTCTCTGGGACTGGCCAATATGGGATACCAGCAGCCTTTACTTTTTATCTAACACCCAGCTAGATGCCAAGACATATTTAAAAACACGTGTTTACTATAATACCTTCGACAATAGATTAGATTTCTATACCGTCGCACCCGGCGGCGGCAATCGTCTCGGGACCCTGGCGAACTCCAGTATCTATGATGACAACTCCAAGGGATTCAGTATCGAGCTTGGCACTCATCACTTTGCGCAACAGACACTTAAAGCATCGCTGCACTATCGTCGTGACGAGCACATTGAATGGAATACGAATCGGACCAACAACACCGCCGTCGCAGCCAACAACAATCCACCTGAACCGAAGCAAAGTAATATCGAATCAATTTGGTCGTTCGCGATTGAAGATACTTGGCATGTGACTGACACCGTAGACCTCGTTGGCGGCATCAGCCATGACAAGCGCTCACCGACCAAGGCCGAGGATTTTACTGCTGGCGCGATGGTTAACTATCCGCTTGTCGACAACGACGCGACAAATTATCAGGGTGCGGCCATCTGGCGCTACCGGCCTGGTGGCAAAGCGTACCTCTCAGTCTCTGACCGTACGCGCTTTCCCACCATTTT
>CAKZJM010000373.1 GCA_936943315.1 uncultured Methylophilus sp.
GAAAGCCACCTGAGTCCGGTGGCTTTTTTATTTGAAATCGTTCACGCCCGTCATACCGGCGAAGGCCGGTATCCAGTGACTTTATAACAAGAAAAGTACGAAATAAGCCGCTGCAAAAAACCGTGTTTTAATTAATCAAAAAGGTATTTCTAAAGCTCGTCATACCCGCGAAAGCGGGTATCCATTGTCTTTCCCGTCAGCATTTAAAACATAAACTATTGTTCATGAAATCTGAAAGTTTTCTTGCTGCTTTTTTTAACACTTGTGGCATTATTTAAGTCATGTAAACAAGTCAGAATCGATTGATGTTTTAGCCGATTAAATCGCGCTCTATTTTCTACCAAGGTATATGGTTTGATTCATAAAATGAAAAAAGTAGCGCTCGTTTACACGCCGTCATTGGGACGGCTACTTAATAGTTATGCCTATTTCAGGAATTTACCATGCCGCGCAAAGAACTTCTGATTGAGCATCTGAAAGAACTAATCTCCATAGTTGAGCGTAGCGATGGCGACCGCGATGCGCTGCGTAAAATTCGTAGGGAGGGGTTCTTTTATCCGTTCTTGGATGAGGAATTTGAATACCGCCTCCACCGCTTAGACCAAAAAGTTGATGCTCTTTTGGATCGGCCCGTTTTTTCCTGTCGCATGGCTAGCGAAGAAGGCAACAACGTTGTGCAGCTAATGACTGGTGTGGGAGTTGCTGCTCGAACTGAAGCCATTGATTACCTTCATGATGGCTTTTCAGGAGCGAAGCAACTTGTTATTTGTGATTCATATTTTCTGCTATCCAATAACAAGAATTCAAAAACAGAATACTTGGCCGGAATTAATGCCGTAATCCCCAAAACTGTTAAGACCATAGAGCTATATGTCAAGCCAAGAAAGCGTGACGCTGAGGTGGCGGCTGGGTTTAACAAGCTGTGCAAAGATCGCGACATAAAGCTAACTTGTCGCAAGACAGACGAACTTCACGACCGAGTATGGATTGTTGATTCAACGCGCGCATTTGTTGTTGGAGCATCTTTCAATGGGTTGGGCAATAAGTGTGCATTCATTCTTGAACTTCCAGAGCAAGACCGACGGAACTTCATTAAAGAGGTTGGCTTCCTTCGTGAGCGTACAACGCGCTCCAAGGCGGCATAACATGGCGCTCAACCTCATTGATTTATTTTAATCTTCATTAGCTTAAAAGGAACAATCCCACCATGTCACTCGATGAGTTCAGCTCCTCTGATCGCTCAAAGACTCCGCGGCATCACATTGACATCGGGTTCATCAACCATCGCCGTATTTTCACAACTTTCGGCGCTAGATTTCATGAGTTCTACGAGTCGAAGCGCTCAAAAGCAACTGATCACATGGCACTCTTGTGGAACGATCACCTCCTCGCCAGCTACGTTCTAGACGCTTGCCGAGAAAACGGAGCGCGCACGTTGAGCTCTGTTCTGAACGAGCCCAAGGTTGGCGATCTGTTCTGCAGCACTGAGGAGTTCCTGCCATGCCCGGATGTTTATGAGAAAGAACGTGTCAGATCGACGCTGAAATTTCCTTTTGAAACGGACTGGACGGTCGAGGTCAACTATTCAACTCAATACATTTTCTCTAGTACTGGGAAAATGGTTCTGGCAGAAGGGCACAAGGAAACTATCGTTGGAGGTATTCACTCGATTGTGGGCTCAACAATTACAGTCCATCCGCTCATAATCGGAGCCCCATCGTTCGATCACCCATTGAACGACAACCTCGGTCTGGATTTGATGTGGCATGGATGGGAATGGTACGAACTGCACCCTGAGGACATTGATGAGTTCGCTCGATTACGTGATGTCGAGATTCCAGAATTTGAGGTCTGGAGGACTGTGATGGAATCGCTGCCCGAGGCTAAGGTTAAGGAGGCAATCTGCTCGTTACTTGGAGACAAACCGCAGAAGGATTGGGGCGGCGAGCAGAACGATCATTTTGCCTCCGCTCTCCATCTTTCTGGTGAGCGTGTAACTGGAGCGTTTCTCCTAAAGGGACCAGCTAAGTTCGAGGAAATGACGCCCCGGCACCTTGGCAAGAATGCAGACCAAATATATCGGTTGGCCATGAGTCCGGCACAAGTCCTAGTGGTGCAGCATGCTCACAATATTGGTGAGGCGGTTCGAGCAACGATTCGTGCATTTGCGGTCAATCCGGCCAACCCGAGACGCTACTGCTGCATTGACGGGAGAGACACATATCGCCTACTTAAGGCCTACGACATGCTACCAGCCAAGTAGGGTGGGCAACTTGTTGCCCACGCGTTCAATCCAGCTCAAATTGACTCAATGTATCCTTAATTAAGCTCTCCTTCATAAAAGGCCGCACTGTGGGCCTTTATGTCTTTAAGTTATAAATATATTTTTATATATTATTTATTCGAATTTTGATCACTTGTTATATTTCAATCCAATATGGTGATTAAAGGATTGAAAATGCGTCAGTGGTCAAAGATTATTCCGGTAGCAATCGCTTTTTCGTTTAGTAATGCCTGGGCGACTGATGGTTATTTTTTTCATGGGTACGGGGTTCGCTCTCAAGGCGTTGGTGGTGTAGGCATCGCATTGCCGCAAGATGCGCTTGCCGCGGCGACTAACCCGGCGGGCATGGGTAAAGTGGGGAGCCGTGTAGATGCAGGTGTGACTTGGTTTAGGCCTGTGCGTGAAACTGAAATTCAAGGTAATGCATTTGGGTTTGATGGCACGTACAAGGGCAATGATAGCCAGAATTTTTTTATTCCTGAGTTTGGTTATAACACCCAGTACTCAGATGATGTGACGCTGGGCGTGAGTGTGTATGGCAATGGCGGTATGAATACCGACTACAAGAACGGCATTCCTCTTTTTAACAGCAATGGACGCCGCACGGGTGTTGATTTGGCGCAGGTGTTTGTGGCGCCTACGGTCACCTGGAAGGTACAAGAGCATCACACGCTGGGTATCTCCTTGAACTTGGCCTATCAGCGCTTTGAGGCCAAGGGGCTACAAAATTTTAGCAATGCGAGTAGTTCATCCACCAATCTGACGAATAATGGTCATGATGATTCATACGGCGCGGGCGTACATATTGGCTGGCTGGGCGAGATTACAGACACGGTCAGCTTGGGTGCGACATACCAGAGCCGCACCTACATGAGCAAGTTTGATAAATACAAAGGGCTGTTTGCTGAGCAGGGTGACTTTGATGTGCCTTCTACTTATGGGGTAGGGGTGGCGGTAAAGGTGACACCGGCATTGACGCTGGCAGCAGATTTTCAGCGCATTAATTACAGTGAGGTAGATGCGGTTGGTAACGCTTCTTTATCTAATCTGAACAATGGCCTCGGTAATGACAACGGTGCCGGATTCAACTGGCAGGATGCCAAGGTGTATAAGATCGGTGCCTTGTATCAATACAGCCCGGACTTAATTTTGCGCGCGGGATACAACCATGTAGACCAGCCGATAAGAAGTGGCGATACCTTGTTTAATATCCTGGCCCCTGGCGTGGTCAAAGATCATATATCAATTGGGGCGACCTGGGTGCTGAGTCCACAATCTGAGGTGTCGTTTGCTTATACCCATGCTTTTGAAAACACGGTGCGAGGCCAAAACTCGATACCGGCGGCTTTTGGCGGCGGTGAGGCAAACCTCAAAATGTATCAAGACGCCTTGGGCATTGCTTACACCTGGAAATTAAACTAAGCCAAAGGCTGGTAGAAAATGCCCTATTGGAAGACCTGCCGACTTTTGTGAAGCGAATGAATAGCCTGATTCTGTAAAGGCTCTTGATGCTCGTTGAACTGCATGCACAAACAAAGAGGGCGTGGGTTGAGCAATCTACACGTTGAGAATCTAAACATGGAAAAATTAAATGAGAAAACCCGCCGATGGCGGGTTTTTCAATTTTAGTGCATGACGACAACCTGAAATTAAGGGGTTGGCGCTGCGCTGGGCTCAGTACAGCGTGATTTATCGTCCTTCACTTTAGCCATCACTTTGCGGGCAATGGCTGTGAGTGCTAATAAAAATAAAAGTTTTTTCATGGTCTATCCTTTCGTCAATAAGTTCGTCAATCGAGGTCCTAGCGTTTTAGGCTGTGTGTCCATTTAATGACAGTTTCGGTGTGACACCTATCCGGTTCCATCTTATTTCTACGTAGGAGAAGGTCGATGACGCCCTTATTTTCGCAATGTCTTCATGAGGATGTTCGTTAGGTGTAAGCCACTCTTGAATCGGAAGAGAATTCCTACATGGTTTGAAGAAGTTTTCTGATAAATGAACATCAGCAAATTCGTTAGTCTGCCAAGGTTGATGCCAACGATGTCTCTTTCCTAGGGAGCAATCTCTTGGGTATTAACCTCTGATGGCAGGGTGGATACCACTGCTCTTCAATAAATTTGATAATAAGGAGAAGGAAATTATGAATGCATCTACCTGGAAAATCATTACCTTGGCATTCGTCTTAACGGCGTGTAAAAGCACTCCCACGGACTTGTCGCATACTGGTAATCCCACATCAAAACAAGAGACGGCCGCAGAACATGCCGTAGGTGAGAAAGATGAAGGCAGGCCTTACAAAATATATGGCGCTTATCTTTCAAACCGCCAAATTTATTTCGATTACGACAAAGATATCTTGGATCCGCAATATAAAAACCTGATAGCCGTGCATGCTAAATATTTGCTCAGCCACCCACAAAGCAAAATTTTATTGCAAGGTCACTCTGATGAGCGCGGTACGCCAGCGTATAACAAAGACCTTGGGATGCGCCGGGCTGTGGCTGTGAGAAATGCATTCAATGCACAAGGTGTGAAGAATGCACAGCTGGAAACCTTGAGTTATGGTAACGAGTTTGCCAGCCGGGATTGCCCTGACGAGCGTTGTCATAAAATGGATAGACGGGTGGATATCAATTATGGTGTGAAATAAGGCTGACTTATTTCTTGTAAAGCGCAAACCTATCCAGCAAAGGGATTTTCCCCTCTTAATGAGGGGAAAATTTTGATGCAGGTAGAAGGTCGATAGAATGTAAAACTTTCAGTAGTGTCAAGACAGGGCGTTATAATCAAAAGCCACAACCTGAATTGTGTGGCCTTTATTCTGTCTGACATATTCTTGTTGTAGGCTTGTTTTTTGCTTTTTACACTCATAAAGCAAGTTTGTGATTAACGTCCAGGGGAAGATGAATGACTGCCAAGGTGAATAAAACACGTAAAGAAGCTGATAATCCCGAAACAGCACAAGCCGTTGAAGAGTTTTTGCTGGAGCAACTTTCAATCCCGCAGGCATTGCGCAACCACCTGACTTTTTCCATAGGTAAATCAAACTCATGGGCCACCACGCGTGACTGGTACCAGACGGCGGCGTTCACTGTCCGCGACCATTTGATGAGCCGCTGGGTGAATACGCGCGATGCTTACCGCGATGCGAACACCAAGCGTGTGTATTATCTTTCACTCGAATTTTTGATCGGGCGCATGCTGTCGAATGCCGCACTCAATTTGGGCATTGCACCGGAACTAAGCGATGGTTTGCAGGAGATCGGCCAAAAGCTGGAAGGCGTGGCCGAAATGGAGCCGGATGCTGCCTTGGGTAATGGCGGCTTGGGGCGGTTGGCTGCCTGTTTTGTTGATTCGATGGCGACCATGGATATTCCTGCCACTGGTTATGGCATCCGTTATGACTATGGCATGTTCCGCCAAACCATTGAAAACGGCCAGCAGAAAGAAAACCCGGATAACTGGTTGCGTTACCAGAATATCTGGGAAGTACAGCGGCCTGAGCACACCTGTGAAGTGAAGTTTTATGGCCGCGTGTTGCATGTGCATACCGAGCGTGGCGTTGAACATCACTGGGTGGACCATGAAACGGTAGTCGCCATGCCTTATGATGTGCCGGTGCCGGGGTATGGTACGCAAACCGTGAATAACCTGCGCTTGTGGTCGGCCAAAGCGACCAACGAGTTTGACCTGGCCTCTTTTAATGAGGGCAATTACGAAAAATCGGTAGAAGGGCGGCACGGGGCAGAGACCATTTCGCAAGTGCTTTACCCCAATGACACGTCAGAGTCTGGCAAGGCCTTGCGTTTGAAACAGCAATATTTCTTTGTTTCTGCCTCTACCCAGGATATTTTGCATCGTTTCACCAACTACAACTCTGACTGGAACACTTTGCCCGACAAAGTGGCTATCCAGCTCAATGACACGCATCCGGCCATTGCCGTAGCGGAGATGATGTACCAGTTGGTGGACCATTACCACCTGGCCTGGGACTTTGCCTGGAAGCTGGTCAACCAAATATTTGCTTACACCAACCACACCCTGATGCCAGAAGCGCTGGAAACCTGGTCGGTGGATTTGTTCTCGCAACTGCTGCCGCGCCACCTGGAGATTATTTACGAAATTAACCACCAGTTTTTGCAGATGGTGAACCGCCGCTTCCCTGGGGATACGGCGTTACTGAGCCGGGTTTCGATTATTGATGAAAGCCATGGCCGCCGCATTCGCATGGCTCATCTGGCCGTGGTTGGCAGCCATACGGTGAACGGTGTGGCCGAGTTGCACAGCGAGTTGCTAAAAACCACGTTGTTTGCTGACTTCAACAGGATTTATCCGGGCAAGTTAACCAATGTCACCAATGGCATTACGCCGCGTCGCTGGTTAAACCAGGCCAACCCGTTATTGACCGAGTTGTTGACCAAGCATATTGGTACTGGCTTTCAAAAAGACCTCAGCTTGATTAAGAAAATTGAGCCGTTTGCGGATAACGCCGCGTTTAGAAAAGCCTTCCGCGAAGTGAAAAAGGCTAACAAACAACGCCTGGCAAACAAGATTCTGCAAAAAACCGGCATTGCTATCAGTGCTGACGCTTTGTTTGATGTGCAAATCAAGCGTATCCATGAGTACAAACGCCAGTTGTTAAATGTGCTGCATGTGATCACCCTTTATAACCGCATCCGCTGCGGGCATGTCAGCCTGCATACGCCGCGCGTGGTGATTTTTGCCGGTAAGGCCGCGCCGGGTTATTGGCTGGCCAAGCAGATTATCCGCCTGATTAATGATGTAGCGGTGATGATTAATAATGACCCGGCCATCAACGACCAGTTAAAAGTCGTGTTTTATCCTAACTATGAAGTCAGCGCGGCAGAAATTCTGTTCCCGGGGGCTGATCTTTCTGAGCAGATCTCGACCGCAGGCACCGAGGCCAGCGGCACCGGCAATATGAAGATGGCGCTTAATGGTGCCTTGACCATAGGCACGCTGGACGGTGCCAATGTGGAGATCAAGGAAGAAGTCGGTGATGAGAATATCTTTATTTTTGGCCTCACCACGCCTGAAGTCGCTCAACTGAAAAGCAATGGGTATAACCCTTGGGATTATTACCATGGCAACAGCGAGCTCAAGCAAGTGATAGACATGATAGGCAATGGGTACTTCTCGGTTGAAGAGCCTAATCGTTACCAGGCGATTGTCGATACCTTGCTGCAAAAGGGCGACCAGTACTTGCTGCTGGCGGATTATGAGGCCTATGTGACGGCACAAGAAAAGGTCGCGGCCTTGTATCAGGATCAGGAAGCCTGGTCGCGCATGGCGATTTTGAATGTAGCGCGCATGGCGAAATTCTCCAGTGACCGTACCATTCATGATTATGCAGAACGCATTTGGAAAGTCTCACCATTTAAGGCCTGAGTTAGCAAAGCCCGTCTTTAATCGGTAGCATACAAAGCAAGTCCTAGACTTGCTTTGTGCTTTATGGGTACACTAAAACGCGTGCGGTGCGGCGTTAGTGTGTGCTGAATATAGATTGCCAAGGAAAAACAATGATGAAAAAAACGGTGTGGGTGTTGTTGGCGGGTTTGTTGGTCACCGATGTGCAAGCGCTTGATCTCAAAGGCTTGGGTGAGATGGTCGAAAAGGTGGGTGGCAGTGCAAACACTGGCAACAGTGGGAGTAATAGTGCTGTGAGCAGCCTCAGCGACAAGGAAACCAGTGATGGCCTGAAACTCGCATTGAATCAGGGCGTCTCCAAAGCGGTGGACTTGCTGGGAGCCACTGATGGGTTCATGGGCAACAGTGAAGTTAAAATCCCGCTGCCAGAGTCGTTGAAAAAAATAGAAAAAGGCATGCGCATGATAGGCATGGGCAAGCAAGCCGATGAACTGGTGCTTAAAATGAACCGCGCTGCCGAACAGGCCGTGCCTGAAGCCAAAACGCTGCTGGTTAATTCAGTGAAGCAAATGAGTTTGACCGATGCCAAGAATATTCTCACCGGCCCGCAAGATGCCGCCACGCAATATTTTAAAAAAACGACGTCGACCGAGATGGCTGCCAAGTTTTTGCCGATTGTGCAAAAAGCCACTGCCAACGTGCAATTGGCCGATACTTACAATAAATATGCAGAAATGGGTAGCAAGTTTGGCGTGATTAAAAAAGAAGACGCCAATATTAACCAATACGTCACGCAAAAAGCGCTGGATGGGGTTTACCTCATGATCGCCAAAGAAGAGGCTGCCATCCGCCAGGACCCGATGGGGCAAGCCAGCAACCTGCTTAAAAAGGTGTTTGGCGCCGTGAATAAGTAGTCTCTGGCCTGCTTTGCAGGCTTTACGCCACATTTTATTCTTTTTACTTTAATGATTTTGTCATGATGCGCATTTAACCTGCATGCAGGCAGGTGATGCACATGTTAAGCACTGATCAATCAATTCATTCTCACGCAAATGACATACCGGGAACCCGCACATCGGGAAGCAATGCGCTGGTGGTCTGGCGTCTGTTAGACGGCAAACCCGGTCATGAGCACCAGTCCCTAGGGCTGGTCAATGCGATGCAGCAGCGTACTGCGCTGCATGTGATTGATCTCCCTGTAGGTCACCCCGGCTTGGGCTGGTTGTATTTGCTCGGCGGTGTATGGCCATCCGGTCAAGCCTTACCCAAGCCAGACATGATTGTTGGCGCAGGCCATGCCACCCATGGCCATATGCTGGCGGCCAAGCGCGCCTATGGCGGTAAAACAGTTTGCATGATGCAGCCTAGCCTGCCCGCAGAACTGTTTGATGTCTGCCTGATTCCTGAACATGATGAATACCGTGGATACTCCAGCTTTATTGAGACGCGCGGGGTGATCAACCATATCCAGCCTGCCGGTGCAGACAAAAAAGACGCGCATGAGGTGTTGATCATGATCGGCGGCCCCAGCAAGCATTTTCACTGGGATGAGCTGGGCGTAGTAGCACAGGTGTATGACCTGGTACGCAAACATACTGACGTGCATTTTGTGCTGACCACTTCAAGGCGTACGCCGGGCAGCTTTGTTTCTGCCATGCAGCGTGTCAGGTTACCTAACTTGACCATTGTGCCGATTGCACAGACCGACAAGGATTGGGTACAGACCAAACTCACACAGGTTTCTACCGCCTGGGTGACCGAAGATTCCGTTTCCATGGTGTATGAAGCGCTCACTGCGCAAGTGGCTGTTGGGTTGATTAACCTTTCTGCCAAAAAAACAGGCCGGGTCAGCCGTGGCATTGAAAAATTAATTGATCGCCAACTGGTCACGCGCTATGACCCCTATGGCTTATATCGCCAATTCATGCGTCCAGTCCTGGGCTTTAATGAGGCCAGCCGTTGTAGTGAGGCCTTGCTGGCTTATTTCAATGGTGCTTATACAAACCGTCGCCTGGTATCCCGCCTCAGCTAACTTCTTTATTTTGTGTTGCGAAAACTAACGGTCTTACAGGTATTGCCCGCCTTGCAATCAGGCGGGGTGGAGCGTGGAACGCTCGAAGTGGCGGCCCATCTGGTGGCGCAGGGGCACCGCTCACTCGTCATGTCCGCCGGGGGGCGCATGGTGGCTGAGTTGGAGGCAGCGGGCAGTACGCACCTGGCTTATCCTGTCGGACGCAAATCATTGCTGACCTTGTTATTGATCCCCAAATTGCGCGCTCTTTGGCGGCGTGAACAGGTTGATATTGTGCATGTGCGTTCGCGGTTTCCGGCCTGGGTGGTGTATTTGGCCTGGAAGGGCATGCCGCCGGACCAGCGGCCGCGCTTGGTGACCACCGTGCATGGGTATTACCGCCCTGGCTGCTATAGCCGCATCATGACTTATGGTGAGCGCGTGATTGTGATCTCGAAAACGATACAGGCCTATGCGCAACGCGAATATCAGGTCGATGCGCAAAAACTTAAATTGATTTACCGTGGCGTGGATACCCATCAGTACAGGCCTGGCTACCAGCCGGAAGAGGCCTGGAAACAGAAATGGTTTGCAGAATATCCGCACTTGCGCGGCAAACGCTTGCTGGTGCTCCCAGCCAGGGTTTCACGCTGGAAGGGTGCCGAAGACTTTGTCGACACGCTGAGTATTGTTTGCCAGCAGCATAAAGATGTGCACGCCTTGCTCGTGGGTGAAATCGCCGAAGACAAACAGGCATTTGCCACCTGCCTACAACAGAAAATTCACCATGCGGGTTTGTCGGAAAGTATTACGCTGACCGGTTACCGCGCCGACGTGAAAAATATCATGGCCCTGGCCAGCATCGTTTACTCATTGTCTACCGAGCCTGAAGCTTTTGGCCGCACCACGCTGGAAGCCTTGAGCCTGGGTGTGCCGGTGATTGGTTATCAACATGGGGGCGTGGCCGAACAGCTGGCGGCACTCTTGCCTGAAGGCGCGGTGCCTGTGGGCCATGTGGCTGAGGTGGCCATGCTCACGCTGAGCTGGCTAGAGCAGCCGCCCACGGTATTACCCAATTCGCAATTTTCATTGCAGGTCATGCAGCAAAAAACACTGGCGGTCTATTATGAGGTGATGGGCGATGAGGTGATGAGCCATGAGATGACGGGCGATCAGGGACGGGCAGCATAAGCATGCGTGCGATTTCGTTTACCAACCCTGATAAAACCCTGGCTATGCCACACTGGCTGGCGAATGCCAGCCTGTTGCTCGCCGTGATGGTCATTGCCTGGAGCCCTTTTTCAGGCGGTGCGAGAATGCCTGCCTTGTTGCTTGCTTTGATTGGGTTGGGTTTGTTGTTAAGTCGGCTCACCGCGTTGGGTCAACCGCTGGCCCTGCGCCGCTGGACCATGGTGTTTCTGTTGTTGTGGCTGCCGATGTGGGGCTCATTGTGGCACGCGTTTGATGCAAAAGCCACGCTCTCAGCCATCGCCTGGTTTAGCCTGATGTATCTGGCAGGGCTTGCCCTGGTCATGTTATTGCAACAGGCCCATTACCGGTCATTGTTGGCGCGAGGCTTAGGCTGGGTTGTTGCCGTATGGATCGTTGATAGCGCTATCCAATGTCTTGTTGGCGTGGATTTGCTGGGTATCCCTAAAACCGCTGAGGGGCGGATCACCGGCATGTTTACTGACTTGCATCAGGGCATTTTGATGCTGGCCGTTTTGCCAGTTGTTTTTTATCAGTTGCAGCCTAAGCATGCCTGGCTGGCGTGGCTATTATTACTTGGCACCGGCGTGGTGGCGGCGTTGTCTGGCGCTCGCGGTTATGTCT
>CAKZJM010000374.1 GCA_936943315.1 uncultured Methylophilus sp.
TGGTCGAACTGTGATTTATGGCGAGGTATTGTAGATATAACTTCTGGGAAATTCAGTGCACTTATACTCGATAATTCACAATGCAAAGAAATTGAGCTCCGTTACTTAAAGACAATTACACTTAAAATAGGGCAGTTCGAAAACTTTCCTGAATAATAGGTAGCACCACTACCACTCAAAAAGTTTGTATCCACCTGACTAATTAAAGACAAGGATGATGGAAAATTATAGGTACCATCTGTTTTTAGAGTCCCTGTTGGAATATATAAAGGATCGTTTGTTGAGTTCGCAACTCCACCGCATCTAATCAACACAGAGTTTGTTCTGCCACAGCCCGGTGTATTTCTTGCAGTCGGCAAATCCACAAAAGCAGCGCTTGCTTCCGATGCCACTAAAAATGATCCAAAAACCGCAGCCAGCAGACTGGTTATGTTTATCGTTTTCATCACTCTCCTCACATCACTTTGTAATAAGTAGTTGTTAGGAGTCAGTCTGCAAAAGCTATGCCAAATTACATGAGATATAAATAAACAATAAAATCAGTCACTTAAATTGAGCATAAAAAAAATTGGCATCAAGAGTTTTCTTTTAGGTTGTTTAAAACCACTTATCAAGAACCAACTGGTTGATTAAATACAACCACTTAATCTAACTTTGTCTTTCTCGCTTTCCAGTCCAAGTCATAACTCAAACCGAACCATATTGCGCGCGGCGCACCCGGGCCGATAAAGGTGGTGTTTTTCCATTGGTCAGAGTTATAGTTAAATCCTGCCGCATCCGTTGCGGCAACGCCACTAGGTGGTGTAAAGGGAGTTCGGCCTAAGTTGCCTGCCGTGGCGTATTCGCGATCAAAAAGATTGTCTAAGCGTGCAAAGGCCGCAAACCCGTTATCAAACTTATAATTTGCTCGCAGATTAAACACGGCATACCCTGGAATAGTGCCCTTACCAATATAATCATAGGGATCTCTATTGCTACCTGAGACAACCACATTTGTAGCTGCCCGTGCCTCGTGCTCATTGTTCTCGTTACCTCTGACGTACGAGGATGAGTGCAAGACCATATTCAATGTCACATCAAACTTTTTGCTAGGTGAATAGTTCCAACTTGCCTGCACGATATGATTAGGCATACCAGGCAATTCATCACCAGGTTTTACTTGAACGTAATTTTGAGAATCGACCACAACATTTGAGCTATTGTTGGGGTTGATAATAGTCGAGGGTGATTCAAACGTCGCTCTCATCCATGTGTAATTAAAACTAAATCGATGCGCTTGCCATGCACTTGAGAAGCTAGCTTCAACTCCCTGCCTAAGAGTTGCGCCAAAATTATCGAAAACCCCTCGATTTTTTCGACCTAAAGGCACGAACAGAATATCGTTAGTGAGCTCTGTTCTAAAAAAACTCAGATTCCAGTTAACCGATTGACTGCCAAAAACACCTTCAAATATCCCGCGGGAACCCGCCTCGTAAGAAGTTGAACGTACTTGCTTAAGAAATGGATCGGCAGTCAGAGATGTTGGAATTGCACAGCCAAATTGAAAATTAACATCATTCGAAATCTGCGTTCTATCAATGGCGCAACCAAGCTCGATTACAGATGGAGTACGCGAGCCGCGACTAATATTGCCATACGCCACTAAATTTGGTTTTATCTCCCACGCAACCCCTGCAGATGGATTAAAGCTACGGTACAAATAGTTTCCTTTTGTACAAATGAAACGTGCCTGAGAGTCACTATCATTCTCTGCACACCTGTCATTGTCGGGATCAAAATAACTGTTTGGATTATCAAACTGATATAAGGCCTTACCACGCTCAGATTCAAGGTAGTTCTTAACGCGGGTGTGGTTAAAACGTGCACCAAGCGTTAAATGTAAACTTTCAACCGGAGACCAGGTATCACTCACAAAAATACTTTTAGTCGTACTACTTCCTGTCAGTCGGTTCCTCACGATGGGAAAAGCTGAGGCAATCAAACCGTAATCAGTGTAATAACTAGTATTTTCAAGCAATTGTCGCTCAGGGCCAATGTCCGCAAACATTTCACTCTGTTGAAAATTAATATCGTTGGTGTCGTAAGTTACACCTGCAGTGAATTGATTCTTATCCGTGACATGGTTTAATTGAAATGCAAACCCGTTTGACCCTTGATCAAGATTTGAGGTGCTTGAGACACCATTGGGTAATAACCCGGCACAACCTGTTCCTGGGCTATCAGAGTTCGCACCCCCATCGGGATAACTACCATCCGCACATAATGGTGTTGAGATGCCGATACGATTTGACATAGCCGGAAAACCATCATAGAAGTCGGATCCTATTGCATTTTGCTTTACGCTTCGGCGATACGTTAATCCGGACAAGGTTAAACTATCACCGACATCAAATCGGCCTGTCAAATTGTAATGTTCTAACCCGTTTTTATTCAAATCAGGTGATGTAAATACTGCTTTTTTATCCTGCTCATACATTTCGTAAGGCACCACACCGTTGCCGGTCAATGCGGTATCTATATTCAAAGCCGTCAACCCGATTTCGCCATAATCGCTACGTAAGCTGGCACTGGTGAATAACTGGCGAACATTAGACGGTGAATTGTCTCGCCAACCATCCTCTTTAAAATGGTTATAAGCCACGAACAAACCCAATTTTCCATTATTAAAACCGTTAGAAAACTGAGTTTGCTCACGCCCCCAAGAGCCTGCCATGACTTCTGCATGTAATTGATTATGCGTAAAACCATTTTTGGTGGTTAGCGCTAAAGCCCCCCCTAGTGTATTCAAGCCAAACAATGGATTTGAACCGGGAATCAGGTCAAGCGAGGCAATCGCGTTCATGGGAATAAAATCCCAGTTCACTACCTCACCAAAGGCTTCATTAACGCGCACACCATCTAAATAAACAGAAATCCCTTGCGGTGTACCAATCTGTGGCGAAGCTGTAAAGCCCCGAAAATTCAGGTCCTGTTGAAATGGATTACCCGAGTAGTCATTGATTGTGACTGATTGCATCGAGTTATTCATGAGGTCAGTGATATTCACTGACTTTGAATCGGCAATTTCCTTACCACTAATGCTTTGCACATTGGTGGTCATTTTTTCTTTGTCAATCACCAAACCTGGCAATGGCGTAATAACAGTGCGTCTCTTGGCTTTTACTTCAATTTCATCCAACTGAATTGCAGTTTCAGCATCTTGACCTTTAGAATCCTTATTGACCGCAGCATCGTTGCCATCCGCCGCCATAGACACTACAGAACAGGTTGCTAGAAACAACCCCGATATTTTTTTATTAAGCATACTTCCCCTCCGGAGGGGAAGACTGCAAAAATCAAACCATCTATTACTTGAAAATTAAACTAATATATTCAGTCAGTTACAAATTAATCGATTTTTACAAACAGATTTTTAGGTTTATTACAGCCACCGTGGTTGCAATAAACCATATCAAGGAAATATTTTGTACGCGATATAGATCGCAATAAAAAACCCGCCAACTGGCGGGTTTCTATTTGAGCAGATTAAAACTTAATCACGATTGCCCAATACAGCAAGCAGGATATTCAACAGGTTAACAAACAAGTTGTAAACGTCGAGGTACAGGTTCAGGGTTGCCATGACGTAGTTAGTTTGGCCACCGCGAACGATCTGGTTAACGTCATACAAAATATAGCCTGAGAAAATCAGGACTGAAACACCGGAGATCGCCAGTGACAATGCAGGAATCTGGAAGTATAAGTTTGCCAGTCCAGCCACAATCGCCAGAATCAGACCAATCATCAGGAACTTGCCGATGCTGCTGAAATCGCGCGCTGGAGAAGAACCGATACCTGCCAGGCTCAAGAAGGTGATGCCTGTGCCTGCCGCTGCCAAGCCAACAATTTCAGCGCCGTTACTCAGATGCAGGGCATGTTGCAGAATTGGGCCTAACATGACACCAAACACAAAAGTCATGGCCAACAGCAACCATACACCGATGCTGCTATTCTGGTTAACGGCAATCAGCTTGAACATACCAAACATCACGGCCATAAAGCCGATGAAAAAAATGAATGGGTGCGCGGCCATAAAACCGAAGTTCATTTGCATGCCGACATAGGCACCGATGACGGTAGGCACCATGCTCAAGCCGAGCAATGCATAAGTGTTACGCAGCACGCGATTTTGTGTCGCGGAAACGTTACCCTCACGACCTAAAACTTGCATATCTGACATAGTATTTCTTCCTCTCTAGATAAAACTGTATAACTTCTTAGGCTTAAGATAATGGCAATCACACAAAGTTTCAAGTGCTTAACATGACATTTGTATGAATATTACTGTGTGCTACAGCTTCCAGATGGCGTAACAAACCAATGCAATCAATAGGATACGTGTGATTTGGTAGGCAGGTTTGTTCCACTTTTTAAAACGGCGACGATATTGCCCCACGACCCAGGCATAGTGGAACAAGCGGTTAATCAATCCGGTTTGGTCGCCTGCTTCATTAGGTGAACTGGCCGCCGTGACGATGGTATTTGCCAAAAAGCGGTTTACGGATTGTGCCCAGCCATAGCGCATGGGGCGTTCGATATCGCAAAACAGGATCACACGCGTTTCATCGGTCTTGTTATAAGCCTCATGGATATAGGTTTCGTCAAACATCACGGCCTGGCCATCGCGCCAGCTATAGTCTTCACCATCCACACGGATAAAGCACTGGTCATTATTGGGTGTCGCCAGGCCCAAATGAAACCGCAAAGAACCCGCGTAAGGGTCTCTGTGCGGCCGCAGATGCGCACCGGGCGGCAGTTCAGCAAACATGGCCGCTTTAACGCTAGGGATACTTTGCAGCAAGGCCACCGTTTTAGGGCAATAAATACTGGCCGAGGGATGATGTGCGTCATACCATTTTAAGTAAAAACGCTTCCAACCGGTTTTAAAGAAGGAGTTAAAACCAGCGTCGTTATTGGTTTGCGCAGCTGCGATACGCTCCTGCTCGCGCACATACAAGGCTTCTTCGCGAATTTCTTGCCAGCGGTCAGTGATCAGCTTGAGTTCAGGAAAATCATTCACCGGCAAATAAGGGGTGGTGGGCGCTTTGGAGAACAAATATAAAAAAACATTGAAAGGCGAAACAATGCCGGAGTGGTCGAACACTTGGCGGTAAAAACGATGCCGTACCTTGCCGCGGAAATGCACGTAGCTCACCGACGACAAGAACACTCCTAAAATAATCCATTTCATAATCAATACCAATGAAAACGCACTCACGTTTGATGACGAAGCTTACTGTATTGCCACCCACTCAGGCAAATAAATCAGACTCTTTTTGCCCGACCATGGCGACACGCTTCACCGCATCCACATAATAGGCGGATTCGCGCAAACCGACCATGTCTTGCGGATGGTGACCGCCATGCATGCGCGCCAGGCGTGCAATGCTTTGCGCTGAAATCTTCCAGTCGAGGTTGGCTAACAACTCGTCAGCCAAATCAGGGCGGTTACACAGCAGCACCATATCACACCCAGCATTGAGCGCGGCCAAGGTACGCGCAGTCACATCCCCCGCGACAGTCGCCCCTTCCATACTGAGGTCATCGCTAAAAATGACGCCATTAAACCCCAGGCGCTCACGCAGGACCTTTTGCAACCAGCGTGGTGAAAATCCTGCAGGCTTTTCGTCCACTTTAGGGTAGATCACATGGGCGGGCATCACGGCATGCAAACCTTCATCTATCATGCGCACAAACGGCTGCATATCGTTTTGCGCAATCTGGTCAAACTCGCGCTCGTCGACCGGGATGCTGACATGCGAATCGGCCACTACAAAACCGTGGCCGGGAAAATGCTTGCCCACCGCCGCCATGCCAGCCTTTTTCAAGCCTTGCATCAGGCTAAAGGCCAGTTCGTTTATCGCCTGCGGATCGCGGTGGAATGCACGGTCTCCAATCACCAGGCTATCGCCATAATCCATGTCGAGCACAGGCGTAAAACTGAAATCCACGCCATGGGCACGCAACTCGGCGGCCAACACATACCCTGCTTCTACCGCCAGTTCTTTTGCCTTGCGTGGATTCTTGTCCCAGATATGCCCAAACTCGCGCATAGGCGGAATCTTGGTAAAGCCTTCTCTGAAACGCTGCACGCGCCCGCCCTCATGATCCACTGCAATCAGCAACGGTGGCTGGCGCACTGCATGAATGCTGGCGGTGAGCGCCTTGAGCTGCTCGCAACTCTCAAAGTTACGCCCAAACAGAATCACCCCACCCACCAGCGGATGTTGCAAACGGCGGATATCGTCGGCGGTTAACTCTTTGCCAACCACATCCAGCATGACGGGACCTAAAGACATTGGAATTCCTTACATTTTGATTAGCGTGATTTTAAACGATAAAGGCTGGTTGTTTCTTTAGACCTGGCTGCAAATAAAGGGTCTTGCGCATCACGTGCCTTGCTATGATCAGGTTGCGTGTCTAGTTTTTGCACAATGTCGAGGCCAGCCTCCGCAATCCATCCGGCCAGTTCTCCAGGCTTGCGCAGACCAATCTGCTCAGCCAGGTCAGACATCACCAGCCAGGCTTCGCCATCGGTATTTAAATGCGCTTTCACACCACTTAAATAGGCTTTCAGCATGCGGCTGTCGGGGTCATACACCGCATGTTCAATCGGCGCATTGGCTTTGGCAGGCAGCCACGGCGGGTTACACACAATCAGGTCAGCCAGCCCCGGCGGAAACAAATCTGCTGGTATGACCTGAATATTCGTTTGCATATTCAAGCGTTTGACATTTTCGGCGGCACACGCCAGGGCACGCGGCTGGTTATCAGTCGCCACCACCTGCTTGACCCCACGCGCCACCAATATGGCCGCAATCACGCCAGTGCCCGTGCCAATATCCCAAGCAATGTTTGGATGGTTGAGCGGGGCCTGGTCTATCAACGCAAGATATTCCCCACGCACAGGCGAATAGACACCATAATGGGCGTGAATATTGGCATTTAGCGCTGCGATAGCAACGCCTTTTTTACGCCATTCATGCGCCCCCACCATGCCCAATAACTCCCTGAGTGACAACACCAGTCTGGCAGGTAATTTATCGGTTTTTTCATCGACAATCAGCGCCCCTTGTACGGCCGCTTTGACATCAGGCGCGCGAGGTAACTCACATTGTCCATACTTGAGTTCAACCAGAATTTTATTGGTGATATTGGCACGGCCAATCTGGCGGGCGCGATGTTGGTGAAACGCCTCTAGCATGGTCGCTGCGGGCTTGATCGGTTTGCGGTCTACCCGGCGCGTGATGGCTTGCAACAATTGCTTGGCGTTTTGAAAATCTCCGCGGTAAAGCAAAGCGGTCCCTTCACAGGCCAGACGATAAGCGTCATCGGCTTTGGTGGTGTCATCCGCAATTACCACAGCCTTGGGCGGCGGATTACCCGCCTCCGATTGCCATTCAGCGGTTTGGGTTTGTTTCTTTTCGTACCAGTTAATATGGTTCAATGGGTTTCCGATAATAAAAAAGAGAGGCACTTTTACGTGATGCATGCGTTATACAGTGCAAGCGCAAAAGTGCCTAGCAATGATTCAATGATGAACGATTAGTCCACTTTATTTGAATCTTTTTGTTCGCTGCCAGCTACTTTATTGAGCACACTTTTACCAATGTCGGTTTGTGCCAGCGCTTCCAGCATGGAGCCCATTTGCGTGCCGCCATTGGCACTAAATAGATCTGTGACTTTATTGATGCCGTTACTCACGGTGCCTCCAGCATTGGCAATGATTTTAACGTCCGCTTTTTCAAGCGCCTTGGCCTGCTCCTTACCAACTTCGCCCATCACTTTGACTTGCTCCAGCGAAATCAGATACTTCTGGTAGCTTTCGTTTTCTCCGATCTTTTCGGCCAGCGTAATTTCAGCCTGCACTGAGGCCAACTGCATTGCTTTAGCCGCTTCAGCCCGGGCACGGCCCTCAGCCTCGATACCTTTGGATTCCAGAACTTTCGCTTCTTTGAGGCCTTCTGCAATCGCCATGGTGGATTGTTTCTCACCCTCAGCTTTCACCATTACAGATTGCTTTTCAGCCTCAGAGTTGATCAGTGCGGTGGCTTTTTCAGCTTCGGCATTGATAATCGCCGTTTCTTTTTGCTGATTGGCATTCACGATTTGCACTTCTTTGTTGATTTCAGCTTGTTTCACTTGCGCAACCTGCTCAACCGCCATGGTTTTTTCTTTAGTGATACGCTCTTGCTCTTTAATGCTTTGCACTGACTGCTCTTTGGCTATGCCAACTTCACGGTCCTTTTCAGCGGTGCGTAAGCCGACTTGTTGTTGACTCACTTGTCTTTGCAACTCGATATCACGGCTGGCATCAATCTCGGCCATTTCCGCCTTACGTTTATTGGCAGCCACCTCAATACGCGACTGCATTTCAATCTCTGATTTTTTCTTCTCCATGATATTTTTAATCACATTGGAGCCTTGTGAGTCACGAATGTCCATCAACTCCACCGACTTCACGGTGACGACACCCCATGACTTAAGATTATCATCCACTTGCCGGGTAAACTCCTCGCCAAACTTGGCACGGTCCTGCATGATAGTTTCAATGTCATTCATGGCAAGAATTGAGCGTATACATCCTTGCAATATAGCGTTCATCTGCTTGCGCATTTCATCAAAGGTAGCCACCCGCTTGGCAGCCACGTTGCTGTCTTCAATCCTGAAAAAGGCTTTTACATCAATCACAAAAGGTAAACGTCCCTGATCATAAGCCTCATAATCGAGCAACTCTTCAGTGAAGACTGATACTGGATAGCGCGATACCGATACACCCAATATTGGGATCCAGATTGGAAACTGATAATACGTATTGCCATATTCCAGCCCTGTGCCATAAGAACGGCTTTGTTTAGCGGCCTGCACGATATGTACTTCATTGGTTGAAACCACTCTTCGTAGCAAAATCACCCATAACACCAACCACACAACAACAACTGCGGCAACCACTGACAAAATCATCGTGAATGAAAAACTGGACTCCATGAATGTTTACTCCCTTTTTAATTGTTAGTTTTAAACAACTTAGTTTTCGTTGATCCTATGGTTATTTGTCTCTTTAACCAGTGCTGCTAAGACACAGCATTATCCTAACCTTTTATGATAAATGGATTAAAGTCGGTATGGCTATCATAGTAATCCTCATGCTCAGCCCGCTTGAGAAACGCAACGATTTTGTAGGTGATGGGCGTGAACGCGACTTCTACCAGCACTTTGGCGGTAAATTGCGCCAGCACGATTTGCGGCATCATGGCATCGGGGAATTCGCCTGAGCCATAAAAAGCCAGCGGGAAAAATATCACGGTATCCACGGCTTCACCAAAAATGGTAGAGCCGATGGTGCGGCTCCATAACCAGCGGCCTTGCGTCAATATTTTCATTTTAGCGAGCACGAATGAGTTGACAAACTCCCCTGCCGCAAACGAAACCAGCGAGGCAATGGCGATACGCGCTGTGGAGCCGAACACAGACTGGTAAGCAGCCTGGTCATGCCAATCCGGCGCGGGCGGCAAGGCAACGATGACCCAGGACATGAAGCTGGCAAACGCCAGGCAGATAAATCCCACCCAGATCACCCGTCGCGAGGCAGCATAGCCATAGACCTCGGTGAGAATGTCGCCAAAAATAAAGCTGATAGGGAAAAACATGATGCCGGCACCAAAGGTGAGCGCACCCAGCAACGGGGCCTGGATTTCAGTAATTTTGCCGGGGCCGATGAGGTTGGAGCAGACCAGTACGACTGCAAAAGCTGCCATGATCAGGTCATAGTAACGGTATTGTTTTTTCATGCGCTCACTTTCCCGCTCATCTGCTCTCGCTCCGTACGTCCAGCTTGTCACGCAGCACGTCTCCGCCCAGGTTAATGGCCAGTATCAGGCTCATCATGCATAACCCAACTGTGAGCACATAATGCGGCGCCACCAGCATAAAACGTACAGCATCACGCAACATGGCGCCCCAAGAGGCATGCGGCGCCTGTATGCCCAGGCCTAAAAATGACAGTGAAGCCTCGGCAATCATCACACTGGCCATGCTGTATGCCGCTTCTACCAGCAAAATTGAAATCAGCAAGGGCAACATATGCAATAGCATCACGCGCAACGCACTGGCGCCCAAAGACTCAGCCGCCAGCACATGCAGGCGCTGCCGCAAGGCCAGGGCTTGCCCGCGGGACAACCTGGCGTAGGTGACCCAGCCCGTCAGGCATAAAGCCAGGATCAGGTTGTTAATGCCCGCCCCGAGCACGGCAGCAAACGCAATGGCGAGCAACATGCCAGGAAACGCCAGGAACACATTGGTGAGCTGCATCAGCAGATGATCCATCCTGCCGCCGTGATACCCGGCGACCAGGCCTATACTGAGGCCGATGATCAGCGTGACTACCGTGACTATCACGGTGACCATCAAAGAAACTTGTACGCCATGAATGACCCGTGCCAGGATGTCGCGCCCCAAATCATCGGTGCCCAGCCAATGCTGGGCACTCGGCCATTGCAGAATGGCATTGAGGTCAATCCGGTTAGGGTCCCACCCGGCCAGGTGGCCAATAACCACGGCGCATAACCAGAAACTTAAGGTGAGCAGCGAAAAGGCTTTCATCGACTGCCTCGCGTCCGGGGGTCCAGCCAGCGGTACACCAGGTCTGTGCATTGATTAATCAGCACATAGCTCCCTGCCACCACCAGCACACACGCTTGAGTGACCGGGTAATCGCGTTTTTCTATGCTATCCACCAGCAAGCGTCCAATGCCATTCCAGCTGAAAATTGTTTCAGTAATCACTGCCCCGGCCAGCAAGCTCCCCATCTGCAAGCCGACTATGGTCACCAGCGGCAACAAGGCGGCACGCAAAGCGTGCTTGAGCAGCACCTGCCGCTCACTCAACCCCTTGGCGCGGGCCGTGCGGATATAGTCTTCATTCATGACTTCCAGCAGGCTGGTTCGTGTCATGCGCGTGAGAATCGCGCTCAGGCCCAGGCCGAGTGTCATGGCAGGCAAAATGATGGATGCCGGGCTCGCCATGCCGCTCACGGGTAACCAGCCTAACCAGACGGCAAAAATAAGCATGAGCACCGGCCCTAACCAGAACGCAGGCATGGCCGCCAGGCGAATGCTGAACAGGGTAATGGTCACGTCTTGCCAACGCCCAGCCTTGAGCGCCGACCAGATGCCTAATGGAATGCCTATCGTCATGCCGATAGCAAGGGCGGTCAGGGCCAGCAGCAAGGTGGCAGGATAAGCCTGCCAAAGCAATTGTGAGATCGGGGCCTGGCTATGAATAGATGCGCCAAAATCACCTTGCAGCACATTGAGCACATAGTGCGTGAATTGCGTCAGCAGGGGTTGGTCCAGCCCCAATTGCATTTTGAGCGCAGTGCGGTCTGCCGGGCTGGCAGACTCTCCCAGCATGACATCGACCGGATCGCCCGGCACGAGGTGTAATAAGGCAAACGTGAGGCAAAGCACGCCAAAAATAACCGGCAGCAATGTGGCAAGGC
>CAKZJM010000375.1 GCA_936943315.1 uncultured Methylophilus sp.
CATTGCCCGGCAGCACGGGCTGATTCATTATTTGGGAACGTTTGTGGATAGAACACAGCAAATTCAGCAATGGCTGGCACGCGTGATAGACCAGCCTTTTACATTGACGACTGCCTCAGCAGACGCCAGCTTCAGGCGTTACTTCCGGGTCCATTTGCCGACGGAAACCCTGATTGCCATGGATGCGCCCCCACCGCAGGAAGACTGCCGCCCGTTTGTGCGTGTGGCTGAGCAGTTGCTGGCGGCAGGGCTCAATGTGCCAAAGATTGTGGCGCAAGATGTCGCGCAAGGTTTTTTGTTATTGAGCGATCTTGGTAATGACACCTATTTATCACAACTGAATCGCGATAATGCCAAGGCCTTGTATGGCGATGCCTGCCAGGCCTTGATCAAGATGCAGCTGGCAACTCAACCGGAAGCCTTGCCTCCTTACGATGGGGCCTTGCTGATGCGCGAGCTGCAGTTGTTCCCCGACTGGTATGTCGCCAAGCATTTGGGCAAAACGCTGACCGCTGAGCAACAGGTTGTGCTGGATAAAACCTTTGCCTTGCTGGTAGACAATATTTTGCAACAGCCGCAAGTCACGGTACATCGCGATTACCACTCGCGCAACCTGATGGTCACGCCGGACAACAACCCAGGCATCCTCGATTTTCAGGATGCTGTCATCGGCGCCGTGACCTATGATCTGGTGTCTTTGTTTAAAGATGCCTACATCCGCTGGGATGAAGAAGACCTGATGGACTGGGTGGTCCGTTACTGGCAATCGGCGAAAAAAGCGGGCCTGCCGGTCAATACCGATTTTGGCGAGTTCTACAAAGACTTTGAGTGGATGGGCGTACAGCGCCATATCAAAGTGCTGGGTATTTTTGCCCGCTTGTATCACCGCGATGGCAAAGATGGCTACCTCAAGGATATGCCGCTGGTGATGCAATATTTACAGGCTGCGTGCGAGCGCTATGTCGAGTTGAGGCCGTTCCTCAGGTTGCTGCAAACGCTGGAAAAGGCAGATTAACGCATGCGGGCGATGATTTTGGCTGCAGGGCGCGGTGAGCGCATGCGGCCGCTAACTGACCATACACCGAAACCGTTGTTACAGGTGGGCGGCAAACCACTGATCGTCTGGCATATTGAGCGCCTGGCGCGCGCCGGGTTTAACGAGCTGGTGATTAACCATGCCCATTTAGGCCAGCAGATCGAAGCTGCGCTGGGGGATGGCAGTCAATGGCAGGTGCAGATTCGTTACAGCGCCGAAGCCGTGGCGCTGGAAACCGCAGGGGGCATTGCCTACGCCTTACCCTTGCTCGGTGAACAGCCATTCCTGGTGGTTAATGGGGATGTGTTTACCGATATTGATTACGCAAGCCTGGCCTTGCCAGCCGGTAAGCTGGCACACCTGGTCATGGTGGATAATCCGCCGCAGCATGCGACAGGGGACTTTGGACTCAAAGACGGTATTGTATTCGAGTCTGCTGATAATCGACTGACGTTTTCAGGGGTAGGTGTGTATCATCCGGCGCTGTTTGATCGTGTGACTCGCGGCCAGGCAGCCAAATTGGCGCCTTTGTTAAAAGAAGCCATGCAGCAGCAACGGGTGACTGGACAATATCACCCTGGCTTGTGGCATGATATAGGCACGCCAGCGCGTTTAGAACAGCTGGATCATTGGCTCAATAACAATCAGGGGGAATGATGAAGCCACCTTACGAACATCGCACCGACAAAATGGCGCACCAGGCTTTGATGTGGATAGAGCGCTTAGGATTAGGGTTGGTGACCATTGCCACCTTCTTCTCACTGGCTCACGAATTGTCACGCATGTGGAATGTAGGCATGGTCGGCTTGGGCGACCTGTTGCAGCTCTTTTTGTATCTGGAAGTGTTTTCCATGATTAACAGCTATTTTGGCACCGGAAAGTTGCCCATGCGCTACCCGATCTATATCGCAATGGTGGCGCTGGCACGGTATTTATTGCTGGATATGAAAGAAATGACCGAGACGCATATGCTGGCAGTGTCTGCGGCCATCCTGATCCTGGCCATTTCGGTATTGGTGATGCGCTTTGGTCATGCGCGCTTTCCCTACGAGGATATTCCCGAGCAGAAGCGCGATTTGTTATAGCGCCTTAAAGCAGCAGCCCTGCTGCTGCATTTTGCTCTAATCGTGCTTAGGCTACAGCAGGTTCATCCGCCAGCATGGTTACCTGGTTGCGGCCCTGGGCTTTCGAAGTGTAGAGCGCTTGGTCCGCGCGGGTGATAAAACTGTCTGCTGACTCGCCTGGCTGATACGCGGCCACACCCAATGAAATCGTGATATTTGAAATCAGGCGTTGTGTGGCACCACTTTTAATGGCGATGGCCGCGACCTGGCGGCGGATATTTTCCGCAATATTTAAAGCGACCTCGACACTGGTGTGCGGCAATAACAACACGAATTCTTCACCGCCATAACGGGCCGCCGTATATAAATTGCCTGACACTGTTTTGAGAATCCTGCCCACGGCCTGGATGACTTTATCGCCAAACAAATGACCGTAACTGTCATTAACGCGTTTGAAAAAGTCGATATCCGCAATCACCAGACAAGTATCATCGGCCGCTACTGCGTCCAGGCATTGATTCAAGGCCGTATCAAAGCCTTTGCGGTTCATCAGCCCGGTCAGGCCATCAGAAATAGCTTCCTGCTTGGCTTTCATGATTTCGTTTTTAAGTTCCGAGACTTCTTGCAGACTGGTGTTCAACTGATGCTGTAAGGTATGCATCGAAGTCTGCATGTGCATGGTCTGGTCCAGCAGCGGCCGTAAGTGCGCGCTCAAGGGGCTGTCTATTTGTTGCATTTTTCCAGACCATTCATCCAGTGACTTCTTGAACTGCGAGGTGTCTTGCCCGGCCTTTTCGGTGGAGGAGGTAATGTCGTTAATGACTTCGTGAAAGCGTTCTGCCAGCACTTTGGCGCTGTCGCTATCCATGCTGGAGATATGTTTGTTATACAGGTGGGCGGTGCTTTTTTCGTTGAGTTTTTTTTCTTTTTCGATCAACTCATTGACCTCATCAATCAGCCGCGCATGTTCGCCGGACGAATATTCATACCAGACAGCGTAGCTGACTGGATGAAAAGCCGCATCCTGCATCGACATGTGATGAATCGCTTGCCTAAGATATTCTGCACTTTTTTCTTTAGTGATTTCGTATTGCATCTTGTTCTCTCGCGATGTTAAATTCAGCGCAAATCCATTTCTTATCGTCAGATTTCGAGACGTACTCAAACCTGATAACGGCCTGGTGTCGATTTTTTTTAATTTCCGCGATGAAAATTTTCTTTAAGCCGCGTGATTTTGCTTAAAATGATGTTGCGCCTGCCATTGATATCCTCATGAAAAAAGAAGACCTGATCCAGCTAGTCACCCTCAAAATGCCTTACGGTAAATACCAGGGCCGGTTAATTGCCGATTTGCCCGGACATTATTTGCATTGGTTTGCCCGCGAGGGGTTTCCGCCTGGCGAATTGGGGCGCTTATTGCACCTGATGCGAGAAATTGACCACAACGGTTTGTCATCGCTACTCACGCCGTTGCGCGCAGAGGCTGGAAAACCGCATGATTAAGGGGTGCTGGCTATTATGGGCAGGCTTGTTTTGGTTTAATCAGGTGCTGGCTGAAGAGGCCTGGCAGTCGCCTGAATATTTACAGCAGGCGTTTTTTGAAGTGGCCTTGCATAATGAGTATTCTGGCGGTGAGCAGCCGGTGCGTAAATGGCAGCAGCCGATTAAAGTATGGGTGGCGCACCATACTGACCAGTCTGAGCAGCATGGACTGCTCACGCAATATCACATGCAGCATTTGGCCAAGCTGACCGGTCACCCCATCAGTTTCGTGAGCACCCGCCAGGAAGCCAATTTTGTGGTGGTGTTTTCGCACCTTCAACTGTGGCGCAATGATATTGCCCTTGTTAGCGGCAATTTGAAGATTAAGCCGCCGTCAGATGCGGCCTGTATGTTTGGCGTGGATCTCGATGACAAGAAAGCGATTAAAAAAGCCTGGGTGGTGATTCCGGTCGATCTCGCTCAGGAGCACCGCCAGTTATTGTCGTGCATTGTCGAAGAGACGACGCAAGCGATGGGGCTGCCGAATGACTCAGAAAAAGTGTACCCCTCCATCTTTAATGACAAGACGCCAGAATCATTGCTGACGGGGCTGGATGCCCTCCTTTTGAAGATGCTTTATTCCCCCGGCATTAAACCCGGCATGCACAGAACCCAGGCTAGGCCTATCCTGGATAAGCTGCTTCGGCAATGGCAAAGCGATGGCACCATCCGTGATGCAGAGAAAAATGTCAGGCAGTCTGAACTCTATGACATGATGGGCTTCTGAGCTGCATAGGGTTGAACCATTGACGCAATTGCATACCAAATACGCTACAATTCTTTATTGTTTCAGATTGATCGCCAAGGATTTGCTTTGAGTACCTCCATGCAAGAATTTTCCCGTCGCCGCCAGTGTTTGATAGACAGCATGCAGGCGGGGATTGCGGTCATCCCGACAGCGCCAGAAGTGACACGCAACCGCGATAGTCACTACCCTTACCGTTTTGACAGTTATTTTTACTACCTGACCGGCTTTAAAGAGCCTGAGGCCGTGCTGGTGGTGATTGCCGGTGCCACGGCCAAAAGTATCCTGTTTTGCCGTGATAAAGACCTGGAGCGCGAAATCTGGGATGGTTTCCGTTATGGCCCTGAAGCCGCCAAAACAGAATTTGGCTTTGATGAGGCGTATTCCATTACGCAACTCGATGAGCAATTACCCAAGTTGATGGCGAACCAGCCAGAGCTGTTTTTTAGCCTGGGCGTTGAACCCGCCTGGGATGCTAAAGTGAGTGGCTGGCTTAATGCCGTCAAGGCGCAAGCACGCACGGGTGTGCAAGCCCCTGCCAAGCTGGTTGATGTGCGTCAAGCGCTGGATGCCATGCGTCTGCTTAAATCGCCGTTTGAGATTGACCTGATGCGTCGTTCGGCCAATATTGCCGCCACTGCCCATAACCGCGCCATGCAGGCGACCCATGCAGGCAAATGGGAATACGAAATCGAAGCCGAGTTTTTGCATGAATTTTACCGTCAGGGTGCGCAAGCCCCGGCGTATACCAGCATTGTTGCTGGCGGCGCCAATGCGTGCACGTTGCATTACAACTTTAATAACGCCCAACTCAAGGCAGGCGATTTGTTGCTGATTGATGCCGGGTGTGAGTTAGATGGGTATGCCTCGGATATTACGCGGACGTTTCCGGTAAACGGCCGCTTTACAGGCCCGCAAAAAGATTTATATGAACTCGTATTGGCTGCGCAGGCTGCGGCAATCGCAAGTGTGAATGTGCAGCATCACTGGAATGCGCCACATGAAGCAGCGCTTGATGTGCTGGTCGACGGCTTTATCCATTATGGGTTATGCCAGGGCAGCCGTGAGGCCGTGTTGGAAAGCGGTGCTTACCGCCAGTTTTACATGCATCGCACCGGGCACTGGCTGGGGCTGGATGTGCATGATGCGGGCGAATACAAAGCGCCCGCCGGGGAGTGGGTCATGCTGCAACCCGGTAATGTGCTGACAGTTGAGCCAGGCTGCTATGTGCGTCCTGCCGACAATGTGCCGGAACATTTCTGGAATATTGGTATCCGCATTGAAGATGATGTGCTGGTGACAGCAGAAGGCCACGAAGTGCTTACCGCGGCAGCGGTGAAAACCGTGGCAGACGTTGAGGCATTGATGCGCCAGTCATCCGTCAGCGCAGCATAACGTTAAAGTGTGATTGTTTAGTCAAAGGTAGTCAGTGTGAAACAAACTCTCAGTCATCCGGTGGTGATCGGCGGCGGCCCCGTCGGGCTGGTGCTGGCGCTGTCGTTGCAGCAGTCCGGCGTGCCGGTGACGGTGCTGGAAGCGCAGCCCGCGGGTGCCATGTATGGAGATGGCCGCGCACTGGCATTGTCGTATGGCACGCGTCAGGTGCTGGAGCAGTTGTCTGTGTGGCCGTTACTCGAGATGGCGGTGACTGCAATTGAAACCATTCATGTCTCGCAGCAAAAAGGGTTTGGCCGCACTGTGCTCAAGGCGCAGGAGCATGATCTGCCAGCATTGGGTTATGTGGTGTCTTATGGGGCCTTGATGCAGGCACTGGATGCCCGGATCGAACAATCGCCAGCAGGTATCGCTATTCAATACCAGGCGCCAGTCACGGGATTGAATGTGCATGCCAGTGCCACCGAGATCGAATACACGTTTGAAGATGGCACCATGCAGCAGCTATCTACTCCCATGGCCGTCATTGCCGATGGCGGCCGTAGCCTTGAGGCGATTCCCGGCCTGGTCCGTGAGACCAAGCATTATGGGCATGATGCGCTGGTCGGCCTGGTGCATACTGAGTTGCCCCACCGCAACATTGCTTATGAACGCTTTACGCCGCGAGGCCCCATGGCATTACTGCCTAACGGCCAGCACTTTTCACTGGTGTGGACGGGCGAGCAGCATTATATCGAACAGATTGCCGCGCTTGATGATGCGGCATTCCTGCAAGCCTTGCATGAAGCGTTTGGTGACCGCGTGGGTAAATTCTTGCATATCGGCAAGCGCTTCAAGTTCCCGCTCAAGC
>CAKZJM010000376.1 GCA_936943315.1 uncultured Methylophilus sp.
GGCAAAGCGTGGCGGCTGGCTGGTGGTGGACGAAGCCTTTATGGATACCACGCCCCAACATAGCCTGGCCAGCCACACCGGGCAAGCAGGCTTGTGGGTGTTACGTTCACTGGGTAAATTCTTTGGCCTGGCCGGGCTCAGGGTAGGCTTTTTGCTGGGTGAGCCTCCAGCCCTCTCACAAGTCGAGTCCTTATTGGGGCCGTGGAGCGTGGCAGGCCCCAGCCGTTATATCGCAACACAAGCGCTGCGGGACAACGCCTGGCAAAGCCAGATGCGCACATACTTGCCCGCACAATCTGCGCAGCTGTTGCAGCTACTCACCCAACAGGGCCTGACTGCCACCGGCGGCACGGCGCTGTTTCAATATGTACAGGGCCCGCACAGCCGCTTATTGCAACAAGCGCTGGCCCAAGAAGGCGTATGGACCAGGTATTTTGACGCACCACAAGCCTTACGCTTCGGGCTGCCGCCCACCCAAGATTGGCAGCGGCTAGCCCATGCACTGGCGTGTGCAGTTAAGTCTTTAAACGGTTAACCCTCTGCACGATGGCAGCCATGGCCTTGGCTTGCGTGTTGTCCATGCTACTCAAGCCCTGCATCACGCCCAGTTGATTCTCTGGCGGCTGGTTCTGGCTCACTTTCCACTTGCCGGTCAGTTCAGTGATTTCAATCTCGATACCCACCACGGCCTGCATCAATCGATCAATAAATCCTGCGGGCGCCTCTTCAACGCGCCATGGCGCTGCAAAAGCCGCCTCGTGCTGCGCGGTCAGCGCTTGCAGATGTGCGTGTACCCAGTCTGCGTCATTGATGACGCGTAACTTACCGCGTGCATGCACCACGACATAATTCCAGGTCGGTACGACATGGCCATTTCTCGCTTTGCTGGGATACCACGCAGGCGAAACATAGGCATTGGGGCCATGAAAGATCACCAGTACATCCGGCGCGTTGGCCGCTTCTTGCCACACCGGATTTGCCCGGGCAACATGGCCGCTTAACGTTCCGTTGCCATCCAAATACAAAGGGAGATGCTGCGCGTTGACTTCGCTGCCCGTATGGATGATCAGGGTAGCAAATGGATACGCCCGCATGACCTCGCGCAAGGATTCATCACTCGGCGCTGCAAAATGTGGTGGTGTATACATGGGAGGCGATGTTCACCACATTTAGTCGGGCACAGGCAGTAACTGCCCACGGATCATCACCATGGCCTGATGGGCTTCGTTCTTTTGCCTGCAATCATCTACACTCAGATTCATCATGCACACGGGCTTGATTTCTTGGCGACTCTGATCAGCACGATGATCATCCTGACCATAGGCAAGCACGTTTATTGCCAACGCAAACACTACTAACACTCCTATCAAGCGCATATTCGGCTCCTCTGTCATGTGATGCCATAGTAGTGCCATATACCTGTACACTACATATACAATTCACCTATCAATCACAGACACTGTACAGGGCCAATCACCATGCCAATCCTTGAGCCATTGATCAGCATCAATCCACAAGACCCCGTGCCATTGGTCGAGCAAATCGTCACCGGCATCAAACAACAGGTCGAGCAACGCGTGTTGCGTACAGGTACACGGCTACCTTCTATCCGCGACTTTGCCGTGCTGCACAACATCAGCCGTTTCACCGTGGTTGATGCGTATGACCGCCTGGTGGCGCTTGGCTATTTGTTGTCTCGCCGTGGGTCCGGCTTTTATGTGGCGCCGCTGAATAAACCCGAAGAAACCGTTGCCAACACGTCTTACCTCGACCGGGCAGACGATGTGCTGTGGCTATTGCATAACACCTTCCGTGATGTGCCGAATGCCATCCGGCCGGGATGTGGCTGGCTACCTAAAGACTGGCTCAATGAAAAAGTCATTCAAAAGAGTCTCAATGAGTTGTCGCGTAAATCCGGCTATTTTTTGACCGGATATGGCGATGTCAGTGGTTACCTGCCGTTGCGGCAGCAACTGGCTCAAAAGAACCTGGCCGATATTGGCGAAGCGCAGCAAATCCTGATGACCAACGGCGCCTCGCATGGCCTGGATCTGGTCGCGCGGCTGTTGATCAAACCAGGCGATGTGGTGCTGGTGGATGACCCGGGCTATTACACCTTGTTCGGGTTACTCAAATCGATGGGCGCCCGCATCATGGGGGTACCGCG
Organism: uncultured Methylophilus sp.; assembly: GCA_936943315.1. Taxonomy (GTDB): domain Bacteria; phylum Pseudomonadota; class Gammaproteobacteria; order Burkholderiales; family Methylophilaceae; genus Methylophilus. The sequence goes on from CAKZJM010000376.1 coordinate 2,168, forward strand.
GCAACTGAATGGGCCGGATGTCAGTGTGCTGCAAGAACTTTTGCAAGAACATAAGCCCAAGCTGTTTTTTACCAATACCGTTTTGCACAACCCCACTGGCACCAGCACCAGCCTGGCCGTGGCACACCAGATATTGCAACTGGCCGAAAAATACGGTGTATATATCGTCGAAGATGATATTTATGGTGACTTCCATCCGCAGAACGCCACGCGTTTGGCCGCACTCGACCAGTTGAATCGCGTCGTCTATGTCAGCAGTTATTCCAAAACCATTTCGGCCAGTTTGCGCGTCGGCTTTATTGCCTGCCATCCTGAATTGGCAAGCCGCTTGTTGGATTTGAAATTATTGACTGGCCTCACCAGCTCAGAGATCAACCAGCGCGTGATGTACCAGATTCTGGTGGAAGGCCGCTATCGCAAGCATATGGAAAAAGTGCGCAGTCGGCTGGAGGTAAAAAGGGCTCAGGTGATACGCGCCTTGGAAGAATGCGGACTCACTATCCACGCCGAACCGGCGGGCGGCATGTTTGTCTGGGCCAAACTGGCCAATGACAAGAATGCCGCACAAATTGCCAGCGAAGCCGCCAGGATCAATATCATGCTGGCGCCTGGCAGCCTGTTCCGGCCCTATCAGGAACCCTCTTCGTGGCTACGCTTTAATGTGGCGCATTGTGAAGATAAAAAGGTGTTTGAGTTACTGCACAAAGCCTAGCAGGCAAATGGTTTGATTCAGGCTTTTGCTAGCGGTTTACAAACTCAACCTTGGGAATCGTCCCGGACAAATCGAGCCGGGTCAGGCTGGCATAGTCCACATGAAACCGGAACAGGCCTTTGAGTTGCATATTGAGCACATGCGCGATCAGGGCGCGTATCATGCCGCCGTGCGTGACCACCAGCACATGCTGGCCTGCATGGCGCGCCTGCGCCTCCTGCAAAAAGGCCACCCCGCGTTGTTGCAACCCGGCAAAGGTTTCGCCATTGGGGGGTGCCATCTCGGCATAATTCTGTGCCCACGCGTCAAACAGCTCGCGTGGAATATCGTTCCAGGATTGCATTTCCCAGTCGCCAAAGTGCAATTCCTTTAAGCGCTCGTCATGCAAAATGCCGTCAAAGCCCAATGCGTGCGCCAGCTTGCTGCAACGTTGCAAAGGGCTGGCATACACCGCATCGATTTTTTCATGCATCAATTTTTGCTTGAGCTGTGACAGCTCACTGGCAAAGTTGATCGAGACATCAATATCGCTTTGACCATAGCAAATGCCTTCGGCAATTTGCAGACTGGTATGGCGGACTAAAGTGAGTTTCATGCGAGGTGTTCCCAGGCCAACAGGCCTAAATAAAAAGCCAGCTCGGTCAATTGCTGCGTGGCACCCAGCGTGTCACCGGTATAGCCCTGCAAGTGGCGAAGGATGAGGCTGCGCCACCACCACCAGACCCCCAGCACAGGTACGCCGGTCATGAGCATGAACCGGGCTGCGGCTATGGCTGTGTGGTTGACGCCCAGCATGGTGGCAAAGCCTAGCCAGCAGATCAGGCCAAACGCAGTGGCAAGCCAGATATCCTGGCGGGTGAGTGTGGTCGCCAGCGGTTTAGACTTTCCGTTTGTGCGGACATAACTTGCGGAGGCCATGATATACACCGCGGCCAACCGGCTGCCTGCATGCGCGGCGATCATGGCGAATGGCAAAATGGCAGGGGTGAGTGAAGACAAGGCCTGGAACTTGAAGAGCAGTATGCCCACCAGCGCAATCGCCCCATAACTGCCCAGGCGCGAATCCTGCATGATGTCGAGTTTTCGTGCGCGGTCCATGCCGCCGCCCAGGCCATCTGCACTATCCGCCAGGCCGTCCTCATGAAAGGCCCCAGTCACGTAAATGGTCGCCGCCATGCTGCACAACACGGCTAATGCCGCTGGTAGCAGCCAGCTCGCCAGCCACCAGATGATGGCGGCCAACAGGCCCACTAGCAAGCCCACCAGGGGGAAATACCTGGCGGCGTGATTGAGGTCAGCTTCCTGGAAGTCAGGGAACGCAGGCACGGGTACGCGGGTAAAAAACCCGACAGCCAGCAGAAAATAACGCCATTGCAACTTCACGGGTGCATCCTCAACAATCTAGCCTCATGGATTCAGCCCTTACTGTACCTGGCCACTGACGCCAGCGCTGTCAAAACTGGCCATCTCATTGAGAAAAGCCACCGCTGACTGGAGCAGGGGATAAGCCAGCACGGCACCAGTTCCTTCCCCTAACCGCAATGAGAGGTGCAACAATGGCTGCGCCTTCAGGTGCGCCAGCATCATGCTATGCCCGCTCTCATCCGAGCAATGCGCAAACACGCAGTAGTCCACCACTTGCGGATACAGTTTGGCCGCCACCAGCAATGCAGAGGTGGCAATAAAACCATCAATCAGCACCGTCACCCTGGCTTCTGCCGCTGCCAGCAATGCCCCTACCATCATGGCGATTTCAAACCCGCCAAAGACAGCCAGCACCTGTAAAGGATCCTTTTCGGAAACATGATGGGTTTGCAGGGCAGAGGTCAGCACAGAGAGTTTGTGTTGCAGGCCCTTATCGCTCAGGCCAGTACCGCGGCCCACGCATTGGTGCATAGGCAGGCCACACAACATACTCATGAGACAACTGGCGCTGGAGGTATTGCCTATGCCCATTTCACCAAGAGCGAGCACATTGCTGCCCTGGGTGATGGCGCGCCGTGCAATCTGTGCCCCGGCGCGAATCGCTTCTGAGCACTGGTCCGTCGTCATGGCGGGATGATGCAGGAAATTGACTGTGCCCATGCCGAGTTTGGCATCAATCAGCAGCGGGTGAGGCTCAAACACCGCATTGACACCGCTATCCGCCACATGCAGATCAAACCCATGCTGGCGCGCAAATACATTGATCGCCGCGCCGCCATTTAAAAAATTAAGCACCATCTGCGCCGTCACCGCCTGCGGGTAGGGGCTGACGCCTTCAGCCACAATGCCGTGATCCCCGGCAAACACCAGCATGGTCGGTTGTTGCAGTTTAGGCTGCTCGGTTTGTTGCACCAGGCCCAGTTGCAAGGCCAGGCTTTCGAGACGGCCAAGGGCGCCCAGGGGTTTTGTTTTTTGATTAATCTGCTTCACAAGGGCCGCTTGCAAAGCCTCGTTCTGGATAGGGGCAATCTGGAATGTCTGCATTTTATTATTCTACCGATGCTGAATGCACAAAAGCTGAAGCGTATCAGAATTATTGACGCATCAGCGGATAAAAAAGCCCCGCAGGTGCGGGGCAGGGTTCTAAGGATGACACACGAAAAACATCAACCCATTTTCACCGGGACATAAATCTTGTTTTCGCCGCGCATGACCAGCAAAGCGACGTTCTTACCATTTTTAGATAACTGGTCCCGGAGTTGCGTCACGTTTTTCACCTGGTCGCCATTGACAGCCAAAATCACATCCCCTGGCTGGATGCCTGCCGCAGCGGCAGGCCCTTTTGCGACCTGCTCAACCAGAAGGCCCTGGCTAAGCTGCGTTTGCGCCAACTCTTGCGAAGTCAGCGGGCGCACACTTACGCCCAGGTTAGGCTGCTGAGTATCTGGCAACGCGGATGGGCCGGCTTGTGCCGTTTGCATTTCATCGACCCGCACCGAGAACTTCTTCAGCTGCTTGTTACGCCAGACCTCAATGCTCACCGTGCTGCCCGGCTTGACGCTGGCGACCATAGGTGGCAAGTCGCTTGAGCGGTCTATGTTCTCGCCATTGAATTTGACAATCACATCACCAGGTTCCAGACCCGCTTTGGCAGCCGGACCGTTTTTCTCAATATTGCTGACCAGCGCTCCGCTTGGCGACTGCAACCCGAAAGAAGAAGCCAGATCCTGGTTAATCGATTGCACACCAATGCCTAAGCGGCCACGGCTCACTTTGCCTTTCTCAAGCAACTGTTGCTCAATGCCCATGGCCACATCAATCGGGATCGCAAAAGACAGGCCCTGATAGCCGCCGCTACGGCTGTAAATCTGGGAGTTAATACCGATCACTTCGCCGTTCAGGTTAAACAGCGGGCCACCGGAGTTCCCTGGGTTAATGGCCACATCGGTTTGCAGGAAAGGGACATACCCTTCGTCGGGCAACGCACGTGACTTGGCAGAAATAATGCCTGCGGTCACGGTGTTATCAAAACCAAATGGGGAGCCGATAGCCACCACCCAGTCGCCCACATTGGTATTTTTAGTGCTGCCGATATTCACGGTCGGCAAATTCTTGGCATCAATCTTCAACACGGCCACATCGGTCAATTTGTCGACGCCGACCACTTTGGCTTTAAATTCGCGCTTGTCCGTCAACTTCACGGTCACTTCATCGGCCTTGTCGACCACATGCGCGTTGGTCAGGATCACGCCATCAGACTTGACGATGAATCCTGAACCCAGGCCGCTCATCGGGGTTTCTGTTTGTGGCAGGTTAGGCTGAAAGC
>CAKZJM010000377.1 GCA_936943315.1 uncultured Methylophilus sp.
CAGATGACGCCATGCTGATCGGGCAGGATGGCCTGCTCGAAATCCCGTGCTGGCGTTATGCCGTGATTAATTTCCCGCATCCTTTGCTTAAACAGGGCCTGGTGATACTGGATACCCCTGGGTTGAATGCCATCGGGGCAGAACCCGAATTAACCATGAGCATGCTGCCGAATGCGCATGCGGTACTGTTTATCCTCGGCGCCGATACTGGTGTCACCAAGTCTGAAATGGAAGTCTGGCGCCGTTATATCAGTGGCGCGCGCTGGAAGCAAAAAGGCCGTATGGCCGTGCTCAACAAGATTGACGGCCTGTGGGATCCGCTCAAAACCGATGACGAAGTCGAAACCGAACTCTATCGCCAGTTGCAAAATACGGCCGAGTTGCTCGGGTTGCCTCGTGACCAGATTTTGCCTACCTCTGCCCAGAAAGGCTTACTGGCCAAGGTCAAGGGTGACCAGCAGCTGTTGCATAAAAGCCGTTTGCTGCAACTGGAGAAAAACCTCTCTGATGAATTGATTCCGGCCAAGCAGGAAATTGTGCGTGAAAGCATACAGGGCGAAATCGAAGACATGATGCAGCAAACGCGTATTACGCTGGAAACGCGTTTGCAAAGCGTGCTCGACCAGGCCGACGAACTGCGCTGCCTGCAAGGCAAGAACGAAGATGTCATTGCGCAGATGATGCGCAAGGTCAAGCAAGATAAAGTGAATTTTGAAGTGGGCTTGCAACGCTACCAGGCGTTGCGTAGTGTGTTTTCAGTGCAGTCCAACCAGTTATTCCATCATCTGGGCATGCCAGCCTTGAAAAACAAGGTGCGCGAAACGCGCGACACCATGATGAAAGCCGCGTTTACCAAAACCATGCGTCAGGCCATGGACGACTTTTTCAGTGATCTCAAGCGCCGCATGATGGATGCCGATGTGCATGTACATGAAATCAAGAAAATGATGGAAGCCATGTATGAGAAGTTCTCAAAAGAACACGGCCTGCTGCAAAAGACGCCGCCTTCCTTTTCTACGTCACGTTATTTAAAAGCACTCAATAAGCTGGAAACCATTTACCGTGACCAGTTTAATACCACCTTCAATATGATTGCCCACGAGAAACTGACGCTCACCAGCAAGTTTTTTGAAACCCTGGCCAGTCATGTGATTCTCGAATATGAAGCAGCTAACCGCGATACTGAAAGCTGGCTAAAGGCAGTAATTGCGCCGATGGAAAGCCAGATGCGCGAACACCATGTGCAGCTCAAGCGCCGGGTAGAAAGTATCAAGCGTATTTATCAGGCGACCGATACCCTGGAAGAGCGTATTGCGGATCTGGAACAAGTGGAGTTGTCGATCCGCCAGCAGTTGGCCGAACTGGATCAACTGAATGGCAAAGCCATGTTTGCGTTAACGCATGAAGAGGTGATTGTACAAGCGGCTTAAGGACACTTCTGTAAATTCAATGTGTTGAGATTAAAAAACCTCTCCTGACATATCAGATATATGCGGCGTCAACATTATTTAATCGCGCCTTGTCTGGCTTAGTCATTTGAATATAGAAGTCCTGCAAAGATAAAAATAAAGCCATGAAACAAAAACGGGTGCCTAAGCACCCGTTTTTGTTATTTGCTTTGCAGCATGTAAGTTTTGATTTTTTGCATCGCCTTCTGTTCAATCTGGCGGATACGCTCAGCAGACACATTAAATTCTGCGGCTAACTCATGCAAGGTGGCTGAGTCACCCTCAGTCAACCAGCGAGCCTCTAATACACGGCGGCTACGATCGTCGAGCTGTTGCAAGGCATTGCTCAACCCTTCAGTTTGCATATGCTCGGTTTGCAGGTTTTCCAGCAAGGTAGAAGGCTCAGGACCTTCGTCTTCCAGGAAGGCGATTGGGCTATATACTTCTTCGCCGTCTTCATCTACCTGCGCATCCAGTGAAATTTCCTGACCGTTTAAGCGGTATTCCATCTCGGTCACTTCTTCTGGCTTCACATTCAGCTCAGTCGCGATGCGATGCACATCATCCTGGCTTAAGGTTTCAAAGCCTTGTTTCATGCTACGCAAATTAAAGAACAGTTTGCGCTGTGCCTTGGTGGTCGCCGTTTTTACCAGACGCCAGTTACGCACGATATATTCGTGAATTTCGGCCTTGATCCAGTGCATGGCAAATGACACCAGGCGCACACCACGGTCAGGATCAAAACGTTTAACTGCTTTCATCAGACCGATGTTGCCTTCCTGGATCAGGTCGGACTGTGGCAAGCCATAGC
>CAKZJM010000378.1 GCA_936943315.1 uncultured Methylophilus sp.
CAATTTCACTGATAATTCTGTGTCGCTCGTTAATACTGATGCGGTAGTAGGTGTTTTGTCCGGCCCCATGACGATTAAAGACAACTCCACTTCACTCGTTGATACGTTGGCTGCGGTTAATATATTATCGGGCGCGACTTCAGTGACAGATAAGTCTACGTCACTCGTTAACACGGGTATCGTAGCCGGTGTGCTGTCAGGGGATACGAGTGTGGTTAACCAGTCGGTATCAACTGTCAACACAGGTGTGGTTGCAGGCGTGTTATCCGGTAATACAAGCTTGACGGATCAATCTAACAGTCTGGTCAATACTGAAGCGGTTCTTGGGGTACTTTCCGGCGATACCAGCGTGGTAGACAAGTCTAATTCATTGGTCAATACGAATGTGGTTGGTGGTATCTTGTCCGGCAATACAACACTGACTGATCAATCATCCTCTTTGGTCAATGCCGGTATTGTGCCGAATGTGTTGTCTGGCGATACGGTCGTCAATGATCAATCTACTTCTATTGCCAATGCCTTGGTCGCACCATCGGTCTTATCCGGTGACTCCACCGTGAATGAAAATAGCAATGCTGGTTTGCTGGATTTGGCAGTGATTCCTTCAATCATGTCTGGATCAAATACTGTTAATGACAACTCAAGCTCATTAATTGACGTCGATGTGGTGCCTGGGATTCTTTCTGATCCCGTGAGCTTTAAGGATAACTCGTCTTCTCCTATTGATGTGGATGTTGCATTAAATGTGCTGGATACAAGTGGCGACCTGTTAACGCTTGACTCGAATATTCATGTGGACGGTCTGTTGGATATTGGGGTCTCATTACCTAGTGAAAGCGGACAGTTTCTCACTATCAAGCCTGCCGAAGGCGATTTTAGTTCGTTGCTGAGTAATGCGTTGGGTGGCGAGTTGTTGTCTCAAGTCACCGAAGACATCACCAAGCAGTTGGGTACAGTGCCTGACCCACTGGCAGTGACTTCTACCGTTCTGGATAAAACACTCAGTGGTACATTGAATCCGACTGATCCACTTTCTCCTGGGGATTTATTGCAAGTTGATAACGTGCTGGATAATTTGCCTGGATCGTTAATAAATACTACGGCGGTTAACTCTCCAGCATTAAGTCTGGTTCAAGGGCCAATTCTGTTAAATACAGTGACTGTACAGCAACCCTTGGCTGTACTGAATCCATTCAGTGAGCACCACCATAATTTCTTTTAAAGCTGTATGCTGTTTTTGAAACAAAAAAACCCGCCATTGTATGACGGGTTTTTTTATGTCATCTTTTAAACCATCAACATATCAACAAACTGGTTAACAGGCATGGCCTCCAGTTTCGCCTGGTTCTGGCACACTTCTAGAATCGCAGTTTGTTTGCTTGCATCAAAGCGGCGAGCTAGATTCACTTTGAATTTCTTCACGAGTTCAGGAATACCTTCCGCCCGGCGACGGCGATGACCAATCGGGTATTCCACCGCAATATTGCTCGATTGCGAGCCATCTTTAAAGAAAATCTGGATCGCATTGGCGATTGAGCGTTTTTCAGGATCAAGATAGTCGCGCGTATATTCGGCTTTTTCGACACAGGTCATTTTCTCACGCAAGGCATCAATACGTGGGTCTGCAGCCGCTTCATCTTCATAATCTAGCGCGGTGAGGCTGCCTTTTAGCAAGCCGACGGCAGCCATATATTGAATGCAGTGGTCGCGATCAGCCGGGTTATTCATGGGGCCCGTTTTGTCGATAATACGGATGGCTGACTCATGCGTGGTGATAACGATTTTCTCAATATTGGCGATATCCTCTAATGATTGCAGACGTGTGCCCACTTCTTGATTTAATTGGAACGCACACTCCACAGCAGTTTGCGCATGAAATTCCGCCGGGAAGGATATTTTGAATAACACTTGTTCCATCACATAGCTGCCATAAGGGCGCTGGAACTTAAAGGCATTGCCTTTGAACAGCACATCATAAAAGCCCCAGGTCTTCGCCGTCAGCGCACTTGGATAGCCCATTTCCCCTTGCAACGTCATCCAGGCCAGTCGAACCGCTCTGGAGGTGGCGTCGCCCGCTGCCCAGG
>CAKZJM010000379.1 GCA_936943315.1 uncultured Methylophilus sp.
AATATGGCACACCGCATACCAAGCTGGTCACCGCGGCCAATATCACACGCTCGGTCGCCCAATCGGCCAGCCGCAACACCGACCCGGTCGGCTTTATCGGCTTTGACGATGACTTGCATGATGAGTGGCTCAGCACACTTTCCCTGCGTCCGCACACCATGTTTGACCTGGCCGACCGCCTCGAGAACCACTTACCGAATGAAGTGGGGGCTGCTGCACTGCTGGAGAGTGTGCGACTGTTGCCGCGTGAACGCGCACTGATTTTCCTGGTATCTGACTTTCATATGCCATTGGCGCAACTGGAGGAGGCTCTACTATTGATGCTTCGCCACCATATTGTGCCGGTCGTCCTGTGGAACAGCACAGAATACAAGCAGTTGCCGGAGTTTGGCATCACCAGCATCAATGACCCGGAAACAGGTGAGCGGCGTACCCTGTTCCTGCGCTCATCTTATCGCCAGCGGATTCTGGAAGCCTTTAATGCCAGACGCCAGGCGATTGAAGATATTTTTATGAGATTTGATATGCAGCCATTTTTTGTGGAAGACACGTTTGACGCAGACTTGCTCACCGACTATTTCCATCAATACGTGCCTGCCTGAGGAAAGCGACCCATGAAAGCGCGCAACCGTTTCATCACCTTAGCATTACCCCTGCTGCTAGCGACTACTCTGCTCTCGGTCTCAGTGCCCAGCCGGGCAGACGTTGAGCTGCCAGCTGTTGACAGCAAATTCGTCAGCGTCAAAGAAATCAATCCTAGCCGCGATGCTGGCTTTGTGGTCGGCGACAAATTGCAACGCACCATGATTTTGACTGTGAAGCAGCCGTATGACCTGATCAAGGAGTCGTTGCCGATTGTTGGCTATGAACACAGATACCGCGGCCAAGTGTCAGGCATTGAATTGACCAATATCCAGGTAGAAGAAGACCTCAAAAGCGACCAAGCTGTTTACACTATTCATCTCGAATACCAGGTGTTTAAAATTGGCCGGGTTGCCAAGCCCGCTATTTTGAGAGGCGAGATTGTCAAGTTGCGCCAGCAAGGCAGCAAGCAGGTGAAACAGTTCCGCATGCCTTCATTTAACTTCAGGACATCCCCGCTTTCTGTCTATGGCGAAGTGAATCTCAAAAACGAGATGAGTCCTTTTGTGCCGCCGCTCAAGCTGCATGCAGATAAAGAAAAACTCGCATTGAAAGTGGCTGCGGGTGTGCTTGGAGTGAGCTTGTTGGCACTCTTGTACATCCTTGGCGCAAGCAGCTGGCTGCCACGCATGGGCGGCGCGTTTGCCAAGGCTTACCGCAAAATCGGCAAGCTGCCAGAAGACGACCAGGGCTTACAGCAAGCCATTTCCACCGTGCACGAAGCCATGCAACAAGTCGCCGGTCACAGTGTGTTTGGTAACAGCATAGAACGCTTTTTGCAGGAAAAACCGGCCTTTGAAGTGGCCCGGCCAGAGATTGAGCGTTTCTTCGCATTGTCTCGCCAGGTATTTTTTGATGCCAAGACGCCGCTGGACCTGGGCATGCCCGCCCGGCAATGGCTAAAAACGTTTTGCCGCCACATGCGTGACTGCGAACGCGGACTCAAACCTGAGGTACGTGCGTAATGGCTTTCACACATCCCTGGCTGTTGTGGGCGCTGCCACTGGCATTGTTGCCACTGTTGCTTGAGCGCTCGCACAGCAAACACTACTCCTGGATAGGGTTATTGCCACCAGATCCACTGTCGAGCACCATCGGCTTTCTGCTCAAGGTGCTGGCCGTGATCAGCATCGTGTTTATTATCCTGGGTCTGGCTGGCCCACACAGCCTGGAACAGCAAATCGAACGCACAGGGGTTGGCGCCCAAATCGGCCTGGTGCTTGACCGCAGTGCCAGTATGGACGACCCGTTTGCCGGTGACCGCGATGGCCACGTCGGGGAAACCAAGTCCGTCGCTGCGGCACGCATCATGACCAGCTTTGTCGAGCACCGCAGCAATGACATGATGGGGTTGATCACGTTTAGTAACTCGGCCATGTACGTGTTGCCTCTGACAGAGAACAAGGAAGCCATTTTATCTGCCATCCAGGCCACGGCAGGCAACTCGTTGTTTCAGACCAATATTGGCGGCGGGCTCACGAGTGCAGTCGAGCTGTTCAAAGATATGCCAGACTCTGGCTCCCGCGTGATTATCCTGATCTCTGACGGGGCAGGCCGCGTCAGCGACATGGTGCAGCAAAAACTGCGCGACTGGCTGCAACGCTACAATATCGGCCTCTACTGGATTGTGTTGCGTCAACCTGGCGGCGTCACCATTTTTGACCCCAAATATGCTGAAAGCAGCTATGACGGCCCCATGCCCAGTGAAGTCTTGCTGTACCAGTTTTTCCAGACCTTGCGCACGCCTTTCAGCGCGTATGAAGCCGCTGATCCTAAGTCGCTAGAAGCGGCGATTGCGGACATCAACAGCAAAGAAAAGAAACCGATTCAATACTTGGAAAAGATTCCCGGCCATGATTACACCAATGTGTGTTACTGGATTGCATTTGTCATGATTGCCATCCTGCTGGCTGTTAAATATCTGGAGATTCATACATGGCGCTCAGCGTAAATAAACTGGTGACCGGCCTGGTAGTTGTGGCGGCCCTTTCAGTTGCCACCATGGCCTATTGCTGGCAACGTATCCAGCAGGTTGAAGCCTTTAACGAAGCTGTGGCTGCTGCCAAAAGCCCGCAAACTGACCAGCAAAGCTTTCAAGCAAAATATGCAGTCGCCTACTGGCTGGGCAAAAACGAACGCTATAAGGAATCTACCCTGCTGTTTACCAAGCTGATTGACCAGGCGAACCCAACTCAGCGCGCTGCGATTCTGCATAATGTCGGCAATATGTTTTTCCTGCGCGCCATCCAGCTGACCGGTGGCAATGACAACAGCACCCGCGATGAGTTGGAATATCTGCTCTCACAAGCAGCCACCTCTTACAAAACCGCGCTCAAGGCAGATAACAGCAACTGGGGCACCCGCCGCAACTTTGACCGCGTACTCGGCCTGCTGCCTGAAAAGCCAACGCCAGGTGTAGGCGAGTCAGACAATCCCGGCCTGATCATGGGCAATATCCCGAATGGCTTGCCATAACAAGCTGCGCGACTATTTGACTGAACATTATTGACGGAACCCCCATGAAGATCTGGCTCAGGCACTTTATCAAACACCGGGATACGACCTTGCTAGGACTGGCATTGCTGTTTCTGCTGATCGCGATTTTGCGGCCTAGTATTCCGTTTAAGCACAATATTTATTCCTACTTCCTGATTGCGGATATCTCGCAAAGCATGAACGCCGAAGACATGATGCTGCGCGGCAAAAAAGTCTCGCGCATGGTCTACATGCAAAACATGATGCATGAAGTGGTGGCTTCCCTGCCCTGTGGCACCAAAGTCAGCATAGGCATGTTTGCCGGTAACTCGGTCGCTGCGATGTATGCACCGATTGAGGTGTGCAACAACTTTGCCGCCATTCAGGACACCATTGCGCACCTGGATTGGCGTATGGCCTGGTCTGGTAATAGCCGTGTGCGTGAAAGCCTGTTTGTGACCGCTAAAGTAGTCCGCGCCATGCCAGAGCCAGCTCAAGTGTTATATTTTACCGATGGTGAAGAAGCGCCAAAACTACACGCGTTCAACACTAAAAACCTCGAAGAGTTTCAGGGCGGTGATGACTGGTTATTTGTGGGTATCGGCTCAGAGGAAGGCGTGGCTATTCCAAAGCTAAGCCCAGACAATCAGGTGATTGGTTACTGGTCTAACGAGAGCTTTGCCATGCAGCCAGGGATTGCGCAAATTTCCGAAAGCACACTGGGTGTTCGCGATGACAACATTGCTTATGGCGATAACGACCGTTTTATTTCCAAGCTGTCGACAGAGTATATGGAAAGCCTGGTGAAAGAGATCGGGGCTAAATATATTAAAGGTGACAGTACTTATTCTGTGCTGCAGGCTATGAAAGAACAGAAGCCTGCGCGCCGCGATATCGCCCCGTTGCCGCTTAGCTGGTTATTTGCCATCCTATCAGGCCTGTGTATTTTAGGCACGTATGCCAGCCGTCACCCGTGGCGCCAGATCAAGCAAAACCTGAAGATTTACCGCAATGAAATCCGCTCACGTTTCTCGGTGCGGGCTGAATCTGTGGCACATGACAACCACTTTCAATAATCTTTAGTCGCGTAACCCCCACTTCAACCAGACACGCAACGCCTGCAAAGCATGCGTGTCTGCCTGATCTGATAATATCAACAGCCGCCTGGGTTGTAACCAGCGTTGATACCAGGTTTGATCAGCTTGAAATGTCATATCGTTATTCACGGGCTGCAAATCTGTGAGATGTAATACTAGGCACAACGGATGGACCACGGTGCTGGGTTTCACTTTAAAAGACCAGGTCAAGCCCCGTGCGTCGATGAGCGTCATCTGCCCATACACATCCACCCGTAATGCATGTACACTCCAGGGCCAGCGCGTCGCCAGCCATTGTGTCCATTGCCAAGCGCTAGCAAGCAAGTAGGCAACCAGAGCCATTAATGCCCATCCTGGCGGCAGACTGTAGACCAGGCTGTATGAGACCAGGATTGAAAAAATGCCCCACCATCCCCATAAAAATAGGGACGGTCGAAAGCGCAGACCAATTTCACTTGCTAAAATAGCTTTTTTCATCGCGTTAGTAAGGGCAATCAAATCTCCGTTGCCCGGAAAGAAACCCATTTATGTCCAGCCCCGCAAATGCATGGCACTCATTTTTGACCACGCAAGGTGCACAACTGAATGCACAAGGCGAAGCCACATTCCCCCACTCTACTGCATCAACGCAACTGTTTGACCTATCAAGCAGCGGCTTGATTGCAGTCAGTGGCGTCGACGCCCAGACCTTTTTGCAGGGTCAGGTGACCAACGATATTAAACTGCTTGCCCATGGCGCGCAATTCAATGGTTATTGCACGCCTAAAGGCCGTCTGCTGGCATTGTTCTACAGCTTTAGCCTCGAAGACGTGATTTACCTGCAATGCCCACGCGCCTTGATTCCTGATTTGGTGAAACGCCTGCGTATGTATGTGCTTCGCAGCAAAGTAGTGGTTGAAGATGCCAGCGAACGTCTGTTTGCATTTGGGCTCACCAGCAGCAATCTAGCGACACTGATTGAACACCTGCCAAACATACCGCATCAGCTGGCACACACCCAGGATGGCACAGTGATACGCCTGGCAGATGCTGCAAGTCAGCAGCGCGCACTACTGCTGGTCAATAGTGAGCAGGCACAAGCCACCTGGCAGTCATTATCCGCAATCTTCACGCCTGGCAATACATCTCAGTGGGAAGCGCTGGAAATCCAGGCCGGAGTTCCCCAAGTCTACGCAGCCACTAAAGAACAGTTTGTGCCGCAAATGGTGAATCTGGATGCCCTGAATGGCATCAACTTCAAGAAAGGCTGCTACACCGGCCAGGAAATCGTCGCCCGCACGCATTACCTGGGTAAAGTCAAACGCCGCACGCTGCTGGCGCAAGTCGTCACAGGCGACCAGAGTCCACAAGCCGGTGATGTGCTACACGACGCTCAGCAGCAGGAAGCCGGTCAACTGGTCCGCGTCGCCCCGGCAGAAAATAATGGCTGGTGGGTGTTGGCAGAATGCCGCCTCGAAGCAAAGGATGCTGGCACCATTAGCTGGCAAGGGTGGCCTCTTTCTTTTAAAGAATTACCTTATGCCTTGCAATAAAAACACCACATAAAAAAAAGCGCTAAAAGCGCTTTTTTTTATGTGGTTTGTTCGTATATTTTTTATCATTTTAAGTTAATCTTTTAAAGCGAACAATTTCGCAATCATTTCAACATTCAGCGAGATAATAATGAAAAAACAAAAATTTCTTTTCCTTGCCATATTAATGGCCGTACTCCCCGGTTGCGCTACATTACAAGCACCTAACTACAGCGCAGACTATGAAACACTGGATAACTTAAAGAAACTGAATTTAGAAAAACTATCGGTTGGCAACTTCCAGCCTACTGACCCGAATGCGCCAGTCAATAAAATTAGCTTAAGAGGTAGCTCAATGAAAGCGCCAGAAGGCGTATTTAGTACTTATCTGGAAAATGCGATTCGTTCAGACCTCAAAGAAATAGGCATTCTTGAGACTGGCTCAAATACAACGCTAGATGCCACAGTGCTAAAAAACGATATCGATATTTCTGGCATCAGCAAAGGCTCTGGAACATTAACCGTGAAAATCACGATTACAAAAAATGGGACGATCAAACTTGATAAAGTTTATTCCACAACGACTCAATTTGAATCTTCGTTTGCAGGGGCTGTTGCAATAGGAATTGGACAAAGAGAATATCCTAACTTAGTGAGAACTTTCCTTAAAACCGTTTATAACGATTCAGAATTTATAAACGCTATTAAAAAATAAGGAAAACTTATGTTTAAACTATCTTTTTTAAAATCAAGCTTTGTTTCCGTATGTCTGATGTTATTAGCAGGCTGCGCTCACCCTATTTCGATCAATCCGACTAAGACACCTGAAAGGCCTCAAACGAACCTTAAGCAAAAGAAAGTCGCTTATGTTCTATCTGATGCCGACAGAAACATTCAGGTCACTACTCCTGGGGGAGGCGGAGACAAAGTCTCCTATTATGCTTACCGAGATTCCGAGAAGGCAATCCGGGACGCATTAAGAGCTGTATATCAGGATGTGGTTGTGATCAGCTCGGCGAATGATTTAGAGGCCATCAAGAACAATGCGATAGAGTTGATTTATCTCCCCGTGCTCACTACAACCTCCAGCTCTGACTCAGCCTTTACCTGGCCGCCAACGTTTTTTAGAGTAGAGTTGTCATGCAATGTGACGGACTCAAAAGGAACTCTGATAAAAATGCTAAAAGTAGAGGGAAATGGATATGCTGAATTCTCTGAGTTCAAAACGAACTTGGGTTTAGCGGGCAGTCGTGCGACGAGTGACTTATCCGAAAAACTAAAAAAAGAAATCCTAAATAATCCTGCTCTGTTCTAATTGTATTTTAATAAAAAAGGCGCCTAAAGCGCCTTTTTTATTGTCCAGGTTGATTGATATCCGGCGATATGGGTAAAGCCTCTGCAGGTTTCACCGCGGGGGATTTAGCCTGCAGTGGTTTGCCTTCTAGCTGTTTCGCCGCCGTTGGTTTAGCCTCCAGCGGTGAAGTGGGCTTGTTGGTCACTGGCTGTTTATTCTGGATAACCTGGTAAAACACTTCATCCTGTTTAATCAGGCCCAGTTCACTCCGCGCCCGCTCTTCTACCGCAGACTGCCCTTGTTTCAAATCACGTACTTCGGCGCGCAGGGTTTCATTGCGCTGCTTGTAGTAATCGTTACGTTTTTCGTGTGCCTCAATCTGCTGCGAATATTGCCACACACGCAACCAACCGCCTTTGCCCAGCCACAATGGATATTGCAGCAGGGCAATCAGGACCACCAACACAACGGTCAGTTTACGCACAGTGGTCCAGAATCAGTTATTTGAATAACTGGTAAAAAGCAGACAAGCCAGCATAGCTGGTTGCATCGCCGAGCTCTTCTTCAATACGCAGCAACTGGTTGTACTTGGCAATACGCTCAGAACGGCACAGTGAACCAGTTTTGA
Organism: uncultured Methylophilus sp.; assembly: GCA_936943315.1. Lineage (GTDB taxonomy): Bacteria > Pseudomonadota > Gammaproteobacteria > Burkholderiales > Methylophilaceae > Methylophilus. The sequence continues at coordinate 7,648 of CAKZJM010000379.1, forward strand.
TTTGCAGTGCATTGGTTGCG
>CAKZJM010000380.1 GCA_936943315.1 uncultured Methylophilus sp.
TGAAATCAGAAAATACTTCAGAAATCAGAATTTCAAATTTACGACGTTGCAATTAAATTTATCAAATTTATTTAAATAATAAATTTTACATATTTATTTGGGGTGTCTACAATGCATTCATTCGCTGTGAGTACACAGCATATTTTTAATTAACCCGTGTTTTAAAAATCATAAAGGAGAACTACATGTCATTGATTAACACACAAGTACAACCATTCAAGGCGCAAGCATTCCACAACGGTAAATTTATCGAAGTGACAGAAGAGTCTTTGAAGGGCAAATGGTCTGTGTTGATTTTTATGCCAGCAGCGTTCACTTTCAACTGCCCAACAGAAGTTGAAGATGCGGCTGACAACTACGCAGAATTCCAGAAGGCTGGTGCTGAAGTGTACATCGTGACCACCGATACCCACTTCTCCCACAAGGTTTGGCACGAGACTTCACCTGCAGTAGGCAAAGCAAAATTCCCACTGGTAGGTGACCCAACGCACCAATTGACACGTGCATTTGACGTGCATATTGACGAAGAAGGCCTGGCATTGCGCGGTACATTCGTGATCAACGATGAAGGCGTGATCAAGACTGCTGAAGTACACAGCAATGAAATCGCCCGTGACGTGAAAGAAACCTTGCGTAAGTTGAAAGCAGCTCAATACACGGCTGCTCACCCAGGCCAGGTTTGCCCAGCCAAATGGAACGACGGTGCTGCGACATTGACACCATCTTTGGACTTGGTAGGTAAAATCTAATCTCTCTGAGATTGACTTGAGCAAAGCCCTGCGTGCAGGGCGCTCAGGTAAGGTCACTCAGAGATGTGGCTTTACCTGAGCGAATCCCCCCCAACCATTTTGTGATTGCCATTGAATATGGCCACGGCTTTTTGTCGCCGCAAGGTTCAGCAAGCGCGTGAATTTGGAGAATAACAAATGTTAGACGATACCTTAAAGACACAACTGCAAACCTATCTGGGCATGCTGCGTCAGCCTATCCGTCTGATTGCATCCCTGGATAACAGTGATAACGCTGCAAAAATGCGTGAATTGCTACAGGAAATTACTGCGTTGTCCGACAAAGTTAGCCTTGATGAAAGCGGTGATGACGCACGTAAACCTTCATTCGTGATTGCCAAGGAAGGCGAAACACGTGGCGTACGCTTTGCGGCGATTCCGTTAGGCCATGAATTCACTTCACTGGTACTGGCTTTGCTATGGACCGGCGGCCATCCACCAAAAGTGGAGCAGGATGTGCTCGACCAGATCAAGGCACTGGATAGTGATTTGAATTTTGAAGTGTACATGAGCCTTTCTTGCCATAACTGTCCGGACGTTGTGCAAGCAACGACGCTGATGACGGTATTCAACCCGCGCATTAACGTGACGGTGATTGATGGCGGCTTGTATCAGGACGAAGTGAACGCGCGCAACATCATGGCCGTACCTGCAACTTTCCTCAACGGCGAGATGTTTGCTTCTGGCCGTATGCTGGTGGAAGAGTTTCTGGCTAAAGTCGACACTGGTGCAGTGGCGAAAGAAGCCGAGAAAATCAGTGCTCGCGAACCATTTGATGTGCTGGTGGTGGGCGGTGGCCCAGCAGGTGCTTCGGCTGCGATTTACGCTGCACGTAAAGGCATCCGTACCGGGATTGTGGCAGACCGTTTTGGTGGTCAGGTCAATGACACTCTGGCCATTGAAAACTTTATTTCTGTGAAAGAAACGGAAGGTCCCAAACTGGTAGCAGCGCTCGAAGAGCATGTGAAAACTTACGACGTGGATATCATGCCGTTACAACGTGCGGTTGGCCTGGCTGAACCTGCTAAAACCGACAACAAGCATGCTGGCTTGATTGAGGTGAAGCTCGAAAGTGGCGCGACCTTGCGCAGCAAGTCAGTGATTCTGGCCACTGGTGCACGCTGGAAAAACCTCAACGTGCCGGGCGAAATTGAGTACAAAAACAAAGGTGTAGCTTATTGCCCGCACTGCGACGGTCCTTTATTCAAGGGCAAGCACGTCGCCGTGATTGGTGGTGGCAACTCTGGCGTGGAAGCGGCGATTGACCTGGCCGGTGTGGTGGGTCATGTGACGTTGCTGCAATTTGATACTGAACTGAAAGCCGATGCTGTGCTACAACGCAAATTGCGCTCACTGCCAAACGTCACGATTTTAACCAGTGCCCAAACCACTGAAATTACCGGTGATGGCACCCGTGTGAATGGCCTGACATATACCGACCGTGTCAGTGGCGAGAGCAAGCATGTTGCGCTGGAAGGGGTATTTATCCAGATTGGCCTGGTCCCCAACAGTGACTGGCTGAAAGGCACGCTGGACCTGAGCAAGTATGGTGAAATTGAGATTAACAACCATAACGCCACATCATTGCCCGGCGTGTTTGCGGCAGGGGACGTGACCACCATCCCTTACAAGCAAATTGTGATTGCCATGGGTGAGGGTTCGAATGCAGCGCTGGGTGCGTTTGATTACCTGATCCGTCAGTAAATATAGTCGCAATAAAAAAACCTGCTTCGGCAGGTTTTTTTATTGGAAAAGTTTGGTTATGAAACTAAAGAAAGTGAAACCGCTTCAGCCACTTTGATGCCATCTACCGCTGCCGACAAAATGCCCCCGGCATAGCCGGCCCCTTCGCCACATGGGAACAGGCCTTTGGTGTTGATGCTTTGTAGGGTGTCATCGTCGCGTTTGATGCGGATCGGGCTGGAGGTGCGTGTTTCCACGCCGGTCAATACGCCATCCGCCAGGTCAAAGCCAGCCACTTGTTTGGCGAACGCCGGAATCGCTTCGCGCATGGCGGTAATGGCGAATTCTGGCAAGGCAGTATCCAGATTGGTCAGGTGTACGCCTGGCGTGTAAGACGGCATGACCTCGCCAAACTGTGTCGATGGCCGGTTGGCTAAAAAGTCACCAATCAGTTGGCCAGGCGCAGAGTAATTGCTGCCGCCCAGCACATAAGCGTGGCTTTCAAGTTGGCGCTGAAATTCTACGCCAGCCAGTGGATGGCCGGGGTAGTCCACCTCAGGTGTAATGCCCACCACAATACCCGCATTGGCGTTGCGCTCGTTACGGCTATATTGGCTCATGCCGTTAGTCACCACCCGTTCTGGTTCAGAGGCCGCGGCCACGACAGTGCCCCCTGGGCACATGCAAAAGCTGTAGACGCTACGGCCATTTTTTGCGTGATGCACCAGGCGGTAATCCGCGGCGCCGAGTTTTTGCAGAATGTCATCACTGTAACTTTTGCCATAGCGCGCACGGTCTATCAGGCTTTGCGGGTGTTCAATACGGAAGCCAATCGAGAAGGGCTTGGCTTCGACATAAATGCCTTTGTCATACACCATTTCAAACGTGTCGCGCGCACTGTGTCCCACGGCGAGTACCAGATGGTTGGTGGGAATAAATTCCCCGTGATGCAGGGTGACCCCTTGCACTTGCTGGTCTTGAATGGCGATGTCCGTCACTCGGCTTTCAAAGCGGATTTCTCCCCCTAACTCGATGATGGTTTTACGCATTTCTTCCACCATGCCTACCAGCCTGAACGTGCCGATATGCGGATGGCTGACATATAAAATTTCTTCGGGCGCGCCCGCTTTGACAAACTCTTGCAGCACTTTGCGGCTGTAGTGTTTGGTATCTTTAATCTGGCTATACAGTTTGCCGTCTGAAAAGGTGCCGGCACCGCCCTCGCCAAATTGCACGTTAGATTCGGGGTTTAAGGTGCGTTTACGCCAGAGGCCCCAGGTGTCTTGTGTCCGTTTACGCACTTCTTTGCCACGCTCGAGCACAATCGGCTTAAAACCGGCCTGTGCCAGTATCAAAGCTGCAAAAATGCCCGCTGGGCCAAAGCCAACCACCACTGGCCTGAGTTTTGGCTGGCTTTGCTGGGTGGCGACAAAATGGTAGCGGGTGTCAGGCGCGGGTTTTATGTGTGGGTCTTTTTTAAAACGGGCCAACAGTTTGGCTTCGCTTTTAACTTCGACATCAAGGTTATACACATAGAGAATGGCATGCGACTTACGTGCATCGACTCCCCGTTTGAAGATTTCAAAGTGTAGTAATTCGCTTGCGGGGATGTCCAGGCGCTTAAGAATGGCGGCCTTAATCTGGTCGTCTTGATGCTTGAGCGTATCGGCGAGCTCAATCGGTAGTTTGATTTCTGTGATTCTGAGCATGGGGGATAGTGGTTATCTATCAAAACTCTATTTTATTATAATCATTCTCTATCCATCACAAATTTATGCGTTTTTGGTTTAATCTGCACAAATATATGACGATATTAATATCGTATGTTTAATTACAAGCGACGAATCATTATCCCGTTAATCATTGCTGCTGCACTCCTGTGCGTGTCAATGATGTGGCTGTTTATTGCCATGTACCAGCTTGTGCATTATTCAGAACAAAAAGACCTGGTAGACAGGCAGCGGTATAACATTGTTGCTTTGGGCAAGGCAATTACCAACGCCGAAAGCGGGCAGCGTGGATATTTGCTGACGGGGCACACCTTGTTTCTCGATACGCTGGAGCAAGGGCGCAAAGAAACGCAAAAAGCGCTGTCGCGGCTGGATAGTCAATCCGCAGGCTTTCCCGTCATCAAGCCCGGCTTGCAAAGGATCAGGCAACTGGTGTATCAAAAATTTGATGTGATGGACCAAACTGTGCAGGTGCAGCTACACGCGGGTGAATACGCTTCACACCTGACCCTGAGCAAAGATAAAAGCCGCGAGTTAATGAAGCTGATCAATGATCAACTTGGCGAGATGGATACCAAGCTTGAACATTTAAGGACGGACTTTGAGCATGAGATCCATCAGCGCATGTTTGAGTCGCTAGTGGGGGCCATTCTGCTGGGCATATTGATTATTGGCGTGTTGTTGTTTTCTTACCGCAGCACAACCCATTTGCTGGAGCAGGTGCTTGAAAACCAGGCGGTGGCTAAACAAGCCAGTCACCAGGCCGACCATGATTTGCTGACCGGCCTGCCTAACCGGCGCAGCGTGGATGTGCATCTGGCCAACACCTACCAACATGCCAGACATACTTCACATCAGTTCGCCATTTTGTTTATGGACCTGGATGGCTTCAAACTCGTGAATGACAGATATGGCCACGAGGTGGGCGATGCGTTGCTCATAGAGGTGGCCAACATGTTTAAAAAAGTCCTTCGCCAATCTGACTTTTTGGCGCGGCAAGGCGGGGATGAATTTGTGCTGGTGGTGGCTAATTATCTTTATCGCCTGGAGTTGACCCAGCTGGCGCAACGGCTGATACAGCTGTTTGCGCAACCGGTGGTGGTGAATGGCATCCCGCTTGAGATCGGCGTCAGCATTGGCATTGCCGAATACCCGCATCACGGCAAACACGTCAAACAGTTATTGCATGTTGCTGATAAAGCCATGTATGACTCCAAAAAGAACGGCAAGAACCGCTACAGTTTTGGTGCTGAATAAAGCTTAGTGTTCTTCCTGCAGCATTTTTTTCAATGATTGCACAGTGATGATTTTTTTTGTGGTGAGTGACCACTCATCCAGCGCTTCTACCACCGCCATCAGGGTGGGCAAGTCGCGACGCAAATAACGCAGGCAATACGCAATCACCTCGTCTGGCAATTTCATGCCGCGGTCACGGGCATGTGCACGCAGCGCATCCGCTTTTTCATCGTCGCTTAATGGATGCAACTGGTAAACCAGCCCCCAGGCCAGCCTCGTCGCCAGGTCGTCGCGCAGCCCCATTTGGGTCGGCGCATGGTTACCAGCGGTGACTAAAATGCCACCTTCAGCCTTAATCTGGTTATAGGTATCAAACAGGATGATTTGTGACTCTTCATCCAGGATATGTACATCGTCAGCAATGTGCGCACCCATGGCCTGCGCGGCGAGCAATAAATGGCTTTTACCGCTACCAGACTCGCCCCACAGGTAAATAAAGCGGGTCGTTGATTGCCCGGCTAACACCGCGCGCAGGCTGGCGAGCGCTTCCTGGTTTTGCCCGGCGATAAAGTGGTCAAAGCCAGGGGTGGCGGGTGGTTGGATGTTGAGTAACAGTTGTTTCACAGCGTTCAGGAACAGATTTTAAAAATCATTCATCCAGGGTTTGGATGAGTTGCGGTTGGCTGCTCAAATAAGCCTCGCTACGCAAGTAACTTTTTTTGGTATGACGCACGCCTACTGCAATGGCTGCGCTGACCGGCAAGGCCAGCAATACCCCGGCAAATCCGAACAGCTGACCGCCCGCCATTAACGCCAGAATCACCAACACCGGATGCAAACCTATGCGGTCACCCACCAGGATAGGCGTCAGGAAAAAGCTTTCTACAAACTGGCCGATGCCAAATACCAGCAACACCGGAAACACTTCAGGCAACGAGGCAAATTGCAGCAGCGCCAGTAAAACGGCCATGATAAAAGCCAGTGCAAAGCCAAGGTAAGGCACAAAACTGAGCAAGCCTGCGATCATGCCAATCGACAGTGCCATATCCAGCCCAACCAGCCATAAGCCTATGCTGTAAAACACGCATAATGAAAACATGACCGAGAGTTGCCCGCGCAGAAATTCGGCGACCACACTATCAATATCTCTACAGAGCGCCTTAACCCGTCCTATCCAGTCGCGGGGAATCAGGTCGCCGATTTCAGCCATCATGTCATCCCAGTCACGCAGAAAGTAAAACAGCACCACCGGTAATAACAAAATATTTGCCAGCATGCCGATGATGCTTAAGCCTTTTTGCCCAGCGCTGAGCAGCACATTGCCTATCATGCTGCCTGCAGTTTGCCAGTGTTCACTGACCAGTTTTTGGATATCCGTATGATCCAGATTGAGATGGATGCCAAAGCGTTGTACCAGCCACGGCTCCACTTGCTGATGAAAATGATCGACCAGTAAAGGCAGGCGTTGTGCAATGAGGGTGGATTGCTGTTGCAACAGCGGAATAATGATCAGTAACAACCCAACCACGGCCAGTATCACGCCAAACATCACTAGCAGGGTGGCCGGCGTGCGGCCCATTCGCCAACCATTAAAACCGGTCTCACTGAGCCTGTCTACCAGCGGATCCAGCATATAGGCAATCACGGCGGCTGCCATAAACGGCGTCAGGATAGGCTCTAGTAAATAGAACAGGTAAATGAAAATGGCGGTCACTATCCACCATCGGTGATCACTGACAAATTGGGTCGCTACAGTTTTCTGGTGATCGTGATCTGACATGAGGTCTGGCGCATCTGCGTAATCCGGCATAGGTCGAAGCGGCAAGATGCGTTAAAATAATGATTAATTTAAAATTATACTGAATTTCAACGCTGTATCGCGCTTTGTTGTAAACATCTGTACGGCTACAGCTGATCTGCTCATTAACGCGTTTGATTAAACGCAAGATTAAAACGTATTGAAAGAAACGAGAGTACCTTGACGACTTCTTCTGATAAAACTTCTATCACCTACCGCGATGCCGGTGTCGATATTGAGGCGGGTGATGCCCTGGTCGAGCAAATTAAACCGTTTGCCAAACGTACAATGCGTCCTGAAGTCATGGGCGGCATTGGTGGTTTTGGTTCGCTGTTTGCCATGCCAAAAAAATTCAAGGAGCCGGTGTTGGTTTC
>CAKZJM010000381.1 GCA_936943315.1 uncultured Methylophilus sp.
GCTGAAGTACGGGCCGATTTTATTAAAATTGACCGCGCCATTGTGCACGAAGCACAAGGCAGCCGGGTGAGAACCGTGCTGCTGGAGGCCATCATCTCCATGGCACAGCGCCTGGGTTGCACCATCATCGCCGAAGGGCTGGAGCGGGTAGAAGATATTACGTATTGTCAGGACTTAGGCCTACATTATGCGCAGGGCCATTATTTCGCCCATCCGCAAAGCACCCCGAGCGATCAGGTGACCGCATTACCGCCACGTGATGAATCGCACCGGTCACATATCCCTGATGATTTCCATATCGGTGAGTATATTAGCCACGGCCTAACGATTGATGTCAGTTGCACGCTCGCTGAAGCCAGAAGTTTATTCAATGCGCATGCAGATGTGGCCACCGCCGTTGTCCTGGACGGCCAAACACCCTTGGGCGTGTTGCGGCGCGGTAAAGTGTTTTCAAAAAAAGTGTCTGGTTTGGGCGCTTGTTGCGACCCGCTGCCTAAAGTTATCAACCACCTGATGCCCTCTTCTGCCCTGGCCCGTGTGTTTTACCTGGAACGCAGCAATACCGATATCTGGATCACTGTGAATGAAGAAGGCGCTTACGTGGGCGTTTTGCAACCCATGGAAATCATGGCACAGTTAATCAGCCGCAAAGCCACTACCGGTAATTTACATCCACTGAGCCACCTGACCACGGGGCCGACCTTAAGGCAAACGCTAGACAACAGCTTGCGCAACAACCCAAATACACAACTGGTGTATATAGACCTGGATCACTTCAAGTCTTATAACGACCGCTACGGCTTTATCCGTGGCGACGCCATGATCCGGCTATTGTCTGAAATCATCCGCCAGGAGTTCCAGGAAAAATCGGGCGTGATGGTCGGCCATATCGGCGGAGATGACTTCGTGCTCATTTATGACCACAAAGCCCCCGCGCTTACAGAGACCTTGCTGCATATTATTAGCCAGTTCCAGGCCTTGGCCGTGCATTTATATGACGCGACCGACCTGGAGCGGGGATTCTTTACCACCGAAGATGGTAAAGACCACCCAGTCGCCAGCGTTTCCATCGCGGTGGTGAATGGCAAGCAAGGCACGCTGGAAAACAGCGTGATGGCCGCTGAACGGGCCGCCGTGCTTAAGAAAATTGGCAAGGCCAATATCGGCAGTATTGTCGTGGTGGAGGATAGTCCGCCGCAAACCATATTACCCAAAAAAGAGTTTTACTCTAACTGGCAGCAAAAAGCCCTGTCAGCTTTGCAGTCCTTACTTAAAATTCAGCGTTCAACTGGCTCGCACGATCTGGATAGCTGTTTTGCCGAATTCCCCTATTTTGAAGTCATTTTCGAGCTGGAGCCTAACGGTACTCAACGCTACGCCAACTGGATCAACCCCAATATGTACGGCAAGATCAAGGCCGGGGGTGCTGGGATAGACCGTAGCCAGCAGGCTTACTATCAACGGGTTGCGGAAACACTCGCACCTTATATTTCGACCATTTATCTGTCTACCGCCACAGAGGATTTTTGCCTGACCGTATCCCTACCTATCCTGGATGATGACGGAACGCTGAAAAGCATATTAGTGGCAGACATCAATATTGCGGCCATGGCGGTGCTCAGCAGCACACGCAGTTAAGCAATATCAATGGTTGGAGATTATCAGGCGTTAGAGGTAGGCAAGTAAATCTTTGGGGTGCTCAATACAGGCCGCAGCCCCCCACGATTGTGGCTGGTCAGCCACTGACAAATACCCAAACAAGGCCACCAGTGTGGTCATGCCTGCCGCATTGCCCGCCTGCACATCCCGCTCGGCGTCACCGACATACAGTGCGGTTTGAGGATCAATCTGCATACGCTCGCAGGCCATTAAAAGCGTTTGTGGTGACGGCTTGGGTTGTGGCGCATCATCGCCGCTGATCACAGCGGCAGCCCGGAGATCCAGCCCCATATGGCTTACCATGGGCATGGTAAAGCGACGTGGTTTATTGGTGACGATTCCCCAGCGCAGCCCTCGTTGCTCAATGGCATGCAGGGTTTCTGCCATCCCGTCAAACAACACAGGCTGGCGGGTCATCACTTGCGTATATAACTCAAGATATTCAGCACGCATGTCTTCAAAGCTGGCATCGGTAGGCAGCAAGCCAAAGCCAATTTCAAGCAGGCCGCGCGAGCCATGCGACGCATACGGGCGTATCGCCGCTTCAGGCAAAAAAGGCAATCCATGGCGTTCACGTTGCAAATTGAGCGCATAGCCCAAGTCAGGGGCGGTATCCACCAACGTCCCGTCAAAATCAAACAAAACCGCTTGCATTTAAGTTCCTGTCAGGCTTCCTTGATGGCATGCAGCATGTAGTTCACGCTGGTATCCTGAATGAGGGCATATTGCTTGCTCAGAGGGTGATATGTCACGCCAGTCTGGTGTTGCAGCTCTAGCTCAGTCTGGCGCATCCACGCAGCAAGTTCTGAGGGTTTGATAAACTTACTGTAATCATGCGTTCCTTTTGGTAGCAAGTTAAGCACATATTCTGCACCTACCACTGCCATCAAATAGGCTTTGGCGTTACGGTTCAGGGTTGAGAAAAATACATGTCCGCCAGGTTTTACCAAGGTGGCACAAGCGCGTACCACACTGGCTGGGTCAGGCACATGCTCCAGCATTTCCATGCAAGTCACCACATCAAAGGATTGCGGCTGCTCTTCGGCCAATGCTTCCACCGCGACACAACGGTATTCCACCTGCAAGCCTGATTCCAATGCGTGCAATTGAGCCACTTGCAGAGACTTCTCAGCCATATCTATGCCTGTCACCTCAGCGCCACGTTGCGCCATAGACTCACTCAGGATACCGCCGCCACAGCCCACATCAAGCACTCGCTTGCCTGCCAGATTCGCACGGCTATCAATATAATTGAGCCGCAAAGGGTTCAACTGGTGTAAAGGCTTAAACACGCCCTGCAAATCCCACCATTGATGCGCCAGTTCAGCAAATTTATTCACTTCTGCGGCTTCTACATTCGCCATATTGATTCCTTTACCTTAGGGGTCTCATGACTGCATTTTGAGTTGCCATTGCAACGCAATCGACCGTAATTCTTCCACTTCCATCTGGGCAAACTGCATCTGCCCGTCTGGCGTACGTTGGTAACAAAGCTGACCATTCACCCAGGTTTGTGTCACCTGCTCTCGGCTAGCCACATACACCAGATGCGATATGGGATCAAAACAAGGCAAGCTGTTCAAGTCATCCAGCTTGACCGCGACCAGGTCTGCCTGTTTCCCGACGGTAATACTGCCCACCTTCTCTTGCAAACCCAAGGCGCGTGCGGCACGTATGGTAGCCATCTCAAGTGCCTGATATGCAGGCAATGAGGCTGCATTCTGATCAGCCACTTTAGCCAGCAACGCGGCCGTTCTTATTTCTTGCCACAGATCTATGCGGTTGTTGCTGGCCGCGCCATCTGTCCCTAAGCCGACATTCACCCCGGCGCGTAATGCTGCCGCCACCGGTGCGACGCCACTGGCCAGTTTCAAATTAGAACAAGGGCAATGTGCAATATGGGCCCCCTGTATAGAAAGCGTTTCCAGCTCATTAGTTTCAAGATGCACGCCATGAGCCAGCACAGTGTTTGGACCGATCACGCCTAGTGCCAGTAAACGCTGCAAGGGCCGCACACCAAATTGTTCCAGGCTTTGCTGAATTTCGGCCTGGGTTTCATGCAGATGGGTGTGAATGCCCAGATTCAGCTGTTCAGCCAGGGTGGCAATATATTCGAATGTCTGGTTGCTGACGGTATACGGCGCATGTGGCGCAAATGCAAAGCTGATGTGTTCATCTGACTTATATTGATCACGGACGTCGGTGCCCAAACGGATATAGTCGCTTGCGGTCGCGGCGTAATTGGTAGGAAACTCGGTGATAACCAAGCCCACTTGCACCCGCATACCTGCCCGCTTCACCGCTTCAATGGTAGCTTGCGGAAAAAAATACATGTCATTGAAAGTCGTGACACCACCACTTAACATCTCTGCACAAGCGAGTAAACTGCCGTCATGCACAAATGATTTGGATACCCACCGCTGCTCGGCTGGCCAGATATGTTCGTTGAGCCACGGCATCAACGCGTAATCATCGGCATAGCCTTTTAAGAGATTCATGCTGCTATGCGCATGCAAGTTAATGAGTCCAGGGATCACGGCATGCTGCGAGCAATCCACGACGGCCCAGTCTGCCGCCCATTCAGGGATTTCAGTCTTGGGGACAATGGCCCGAATCTGCCCGCCATCCACCAGAATCGCGTGTTGCTCTAACAGCGTTTGATCTGCGTCCATGGGGATCACCCAACGCGCTTTAATAATAAACTGTGTGTCTACCATATCTGGATTATAACTGAGCCCGCCGCCGTAAAAAGCTGGCAGAGCATAAGAGGCATAAAAAAAGCCACGCATCAGCGTGGCTTTTTATTCAGAATTGAATCTGAATTATTGGCAACCTACTTGTTTGGTGCCTTCAGCGCGGATATCAACGCGACGGTTAGGTTGCAAGCAAGAAATCAGTTTTTTGCTTACTTTTTTACCATCACACTGAACCACTGGCTCAGACTTACCTTTACCTTCTGAAGTGATGATATTGCTATCAACGCCTTGAGCGATCAGGTAGTCAGCCACCATCTTAGCGCGACGCTCAGACAACTTCTGGTTGTAAGCATCAGAACCAATACGGTCTGTGTGGCCTGTCACGATCACAGCAGAAATTTCTGGGTTAGCCTTGATCTTGGCTGCAGTTTCTTCCAGAACTTTACGGCCTTCTTCACGCAGGTTAGCCTTATCGAAACCGAACAGTTTTTCAGCACTTACTGTCACTGTTTCGTTTTGTGGCTTACATACAGGTGCCGGAGCTGGCGCAGGTGCTGGAGCTGGCTCTGGAGCTGGCTCAGCGGCTGCCACTGGTGTTGGCTCTGGTGTTGGCTCTTCAACCACTGGTGCTGGCGCGCCAAAACGGAAGATACCGCCCAAGTTTACTAATGTGTTACCGATTGTTTCTGTGTCACTACCTACACCAGCAACATCAATTTTTGCACGGCTCCATTGGTGACGCACATCTGCTTGAATACCAAACTTGTCATTAAACAGGTACTGAGCACCCAAACCTACGTTTGCCATCCAGGAATTTTTCTTACCATCAACATCAGCGCCAGGAGCAGAGTAATCAATATCGTTACGTGCCGCACCCAAACCTGCGAGAAGGAACGGACGGAATTTGTCACGACTAAACATATACAAAGCATCCAGACCTAAAGAAGTTTGCTTGTATTTACCGCTTACTCCTGCAAGATCATTATCAGCACGGTTGTAACCCAGACGGCCTTGAATATCCCAATGCTCGCTCAGCTCTTTACCCAGTGACAAGAAACCGCCACGGCCGTTGTCTGCTTCGAGGTCATTGTCAGTATTCATGTAAGTTGCACCTGGAACAACATA
>CAKZJM010000382.1 GCA_936943315.1 uncultured Methylophilus sp.
CACGGTTGGCACATCGACAAAACACAGCGCAACCAGGTAGATGCTCAGTCCCACCAGCAACCCTCTTATCATTGATGCTGCCAGAAAGGCGACAAAAAACTCCAGCGTGGTCAGCGGCGTCAGCAATAAAAAGACGATATTCCCCATCACCTTGGACTGGATCAGGCTCGATGAACTATTGGCAAATGCGTTCTGCAACAATGACATCATCATCAACCCGGGCACCAGGAATGCGGTATAACTGACTTGATCGTAAACTTTGACATGCGACTCCAGCACATGCGAAAAAATCAGCAGGTATAACAGGGCCGTTAAAATCGGTGAGGCTATGGTTTGAAATGCCACCCGCCAAAACCGCAACAACTCCTTTTTGAATAAGGTATACATGCCGCGATGGCGCTGGCTGATTTTGTCATCCAGCCAGAAGAAAGGATTCAGCCATTTCATCCCTGCGCTCCCTTCTGAGTTCCCACCAGATTCAAAAACACATCTTCCAGATCAACTTCTTGCAATTGCATATCCTGTAAGGTCACGTTAGCCTCGCGCAAAGCGCTCAACACCATTTCCACTTGCGTCAACTCAGTGAGCGCCAGCGCGACCTCTTCGCCATTTTGCTGCTTAACTAATGGCCTAAGTGCCAGCGGCAACTCACCATTGATCCTGAGCGAGAGCTGTTTGGCCGCATGGCTTTTAAGCAATGCGCGCGTGCTGTCCAGCGCCACGATGCGGCCCTGCTTCATCATCGCGACGCGTTCACACAAGGTTTCCGCTTCTTCAAGGTAATGTGTGGTCAAGATGATGGTGTGACCTTGCTGATTAAGTTTCTGGATAAACGCCCACAACATCTGCCTGAGTTCGACGTCCACCCCCGCAGTAGGCTCATCTAGGACAATGACGGGCGGCTTATGCGCCAGCGCCTGCGCAATCAATGCACGGCGCTTCATGCCACCGGAAAGTTTGCGCATATTGGTATAGGCCTTGTCGGTCAAGCCCAGCCCTTCAATCACTTCATCGACCCAGTCATCATTTTCAGGGCCATGACCAAAATAACCCGCCTGGAAACGCAACATTTCCCGCACATTAAAAAACGGGTCAAACACCAATTCTTGCGGCACCACGCCCAACGCACTGCGGGCACGCTGATAATCAGTTTGCACATCATGGCCCATGATGCGGATATTGCCAGTGGTAGGTTGCAACAAGCCTGCCAGCAAATTAATCAAGGTCGATTTTCCAGCACCATTGGGGCCCAGCAAGGCAAAGAACTCCCCTTGCTCAATACGCAAATCAATGCCCCTGAGAGCCTCAAACTGGCCGAAACGCTTGGTAATGCCTGTTATTTCAATGGCTGCAGTCACCGATGACCTTTCGCTATCCCAAAAAAAACGAAACCCCACCTCGTCAGAGCTGGGGCTGTTAGACTTTATTTTCAACTAACTCAACAGAAACTCGTCCACACCATACAGTTGCATCAAACTTCGCAGGTTTTCCGGCACCCCAATCACCGACACTGGACTAGACTGGGTATGCTGATGGTTAAGCTGCCTTTGAATCTCAAGGATCAGGCTGACAGCCACCGTATCCACTTCATCCACTTTTGAAAAATCAAGCGTGAGCGGCGGTTCCAGGCGTAACGCCTCCAACTGTTCCAGGGTTTCGTTCATATTCGTGATCAGCAGATTGCCATTAAAATGCAATGTATTCTGCTCTTGCTTTATCTGCGCCACAAATTTCTCCGGATTTCCGCTATGCGTTCGGGCATTACTTACCCGTTGCCGCCTTATTCTTTTCAGCCAGTTTCTTGGTCAGGCTGTCCAAACCGTTTTGGCGAATCTCTTGCGCAAACTGGCTACGATAGTTGGTGACCAGGCTCACACCCTCAATCACAATATCGTAGACTTTCCAGTCATCTGCCTTTTTGCCCAAGGTGTAACCGACAGAAATCGGGTCACCGCCAGGTTGTTGTATGGCTGTTTTCACCGTCGCAGATTCTGCACCGGGCTCCATGCGGAAAGGCTTGTATTCAATCACCTGATTTTTATACTTTGACAACGCGGTGGCATACGTGCGCAGCAACAAGGTTTTAAATTCAGCCTGGAAAGCTGTTTTTTGTTCTGGCGTCGCATTGGTCCAGTTTTTACCCAGCACTAAACGGGAGACTTTTTCAAAGTCAAAATTAGGCAGGATTTTTTCTTCTGCCAAGGCAAAAATCTTTTGCTGGTTACCGGCCTGAATGTCTTTATCACTCTTGATGACTTCAATCACATCATCAGCCGTTTTTTTAACCAGCTGGTCAGGCGTCATTGCTGCCATTGCCACACCACTTACCAGCCACATGGCAACTGCCATCCACCACTTTTTCATCGCTATCCCTTTATTCGTTTGAGTTATTTACCAATTTTGTCCAATGGACTGGCATCTAACGCATCACCACCTGTTTCGGTTGATGTTGATGCTGTTTTACTTGCTTTATCGTCGCCTTCTGTGGCTTTGCTATAAAGGAACTGACTGATCAGCTTCTCTAACACCACCGCATCTTGCGTTTGCGATATCTTGTCACCATTTTTCAGGTTGGTTTCGTCACCACCTGCTTCCAGGCCGATATACTGTTCGCCCAACAAACCAGCGGTGTAAATATTAGCGAAGGTATCTTTGGGGAAGTTATAGCGCTTGTCGATACTCAGACTCACAACGGCTTCATAAGTTTTGGGGTCAAAGTTAATTTCACCCACCCGGCCAACCACCACGCCTGCACTTTTCACGGGTGCGCGAGGTTTGAGTCCGCCAATGTTCTCAAAGTTCGCGGTCACAATATAAGTTTCGCCAATGCTTGAGGTGGTGAGGTTACCTACTTTCATGGCCAGGCCTAGCAAGGCAGCCAGTCCCAAGGCGACAAAAATACCCACCCATAAATCTATTGTTGTTCTTTCCATTGCTTGTTCCCCGTAAATTCCTGACGCTACATTGCAATCATGAACGACGTTAAAATAAAATCCAGCCCCAACACAGCCAGCGATGAAGTGACCACCGTACGCGTTGTCGCGCGGCTCACCCCTTCTGCCGTAGGCGGAGCATCATACCCTTCGAACAAGGCAATCATGGTGCAGGCCACGCCAAACACCACACTTTTGAGCACCCCATTCAAAATATCGTATTCCCAATCAACGTTGGCTTGCATTTGTGACCAGAAAGCACCTTCATCCACACCGATTAAAGGCACGGCTACTAGGTAGCCCCCCAGAATGCCGACCATAGAGAATAAGGTTGCCAGGACCGGCATCGCAATCACCCCGGCCCAGAAACGCGGCGCAATCACACGCGCAATCGGGCTCACTGCCATCATTTCCATGGCAGACAATTGTTCGGTGGCTTTCATCAAGCCGATTTCAGCCGTAATGGCCGTCCCCGCACGTCCGGCAAACAGCAGCGCGGTGACGACTGGACCCAGTTCGCGCACCAATGCCAAGGCCACCAGTACACCAATCGCTTCAGAAGAACCGTATTTTTGTAGCGTGTGATAGCCTTGCAAGGCTAACACCATGCCGACAAAAAATGCTGAGACCAGGATAATGATCAGTGACAACACGCCGGTAAAATAGACTTCACGGATTGTGAGCCGGAAACGGCGGAAGCTTTCACCTGACGAAAGCAATGTCAGCCAGAACAGACGGCCACCCGCACCCAGTCGCCAGATTTTATTCACGCAGCCTGCACCCAGCTTGGTTAAAAGGCGTTTGATTTTATGTAACACCATTAACGCGCCCCTCTTAACAAGCTGGCATGATATTCCGGTGCCGCATAGTGGAATGGCACAGGACCATCTTTCTCGCCGTGGACAAACTGATGCACAAACGGTAGTTCCGACTGACGCAATTCATCAGGCGTCCCTTCCGCAGCGACCACACCATCTGCTACAAAATAGACATAGTCAGCAAACTGGAAAGTTTCCTCGACATCGTGGGTCACAATGATGGAGGTCGCACCCAACGCATCATTCAAACTGCGGATCAAGTCGCAAATCACTGCCATAGAAATCGGGTCCAGGCCAGCAAACGGCTCGTCATACATAATAATGCTCGGGTCGAGTGCAATTGCACGCGCCAGGGCCACGCGCCGCGCCATCCCGCCAGACAACTCTGTAGGCATGAGTGCATGCGCGCCGCGCAAACCAACTGCATTCAGCTTCATTAACACCAGGTCACGAATCATGCTCTCGGGCAAATTGGTATGCTCTCGCATGGGGAAAGCTACGTTTTCGTAGACGGATAAATCGGTAAACAAGGCACCGTGCTGAAATAACATGCCCATTTTGCGACGCAAGCGGTAAATGCCTTCACGGTCTTGCTCATGCACGACCTCGCCACACACGTTGACCCGGCCCTTGGTTGGTTTCAGTTGCCCGCCAATCAAACGCAGCAAAGTCGTTTTACCACTGCCGCTCCCGCCCATAATTGCGACCACCTTGCCTTTGGGGAAAGTCATATTGATGCCTTTATGCAACAATCGGCCTTTATACCCGAAAGACAGGTCCTGGATTTCTACAATTGCGTTTGCCATAGGAAGTGGTTGGTCTAAAACGGCTCTTATTCTAAAGCAGAATAGGAGTCAAAATAATGTATGTATCTTTTATAAAACAAAAAGCCTGAAAAACCAGGCCTTTTGTTACAAATTTGTGTTGTATTCTACACTAAAAACTCATGCAAACTAAGTAAGCCGTGCCTGTGGCAGGGGTTGCCTCTCCGGTACTCGGCACGCCATTCACCAATATCCGCATCGAGCCAGTATTACCCACTCCATCGTCCAGCATGGTATCCAGCTGTTGTGCATAACGGCCCAAAATCCCGTCCGAACACATCGCGTGAGCGGTATTAAACGTATTAGCCGTAACGGCAGTCAACGAGGCTGTACTTGTAAGCCCCAGCTGGCCGCCTTCGCTGTTACGCGGCATATATTGAGCAACGGTGATATCGGTGCCACCTGCGGCCAACCCGGCTAGTCGCAAATGTTGCCACACTAAAAAAGATTCATCCGTCTTGGTGCTTGAGTTCCAGTCGCCTTGAATAAGGCCATTTTGGACGTGATTGTTAGTGGAGGCAACTGCTGCGCCTGTCAGATGCGTACTGGCGGCATGATCGTCACCGGGCAAGGCACGGAATCGATCCTGGTAACCATAAAAATACGTTGGAACATTCCTGAAATCGTTCGCCAGACTTTTCACTTTGGCGTTGGCAATCAACTCTTGCCCGCGCATCACGCCTGCCAGCAGCAATCCGGCAATGACCAGCACAATGGCCAGCTCAATCAAACTAAACCCCTTTTCCTTCTTCATTTCAATCTCCCCTGTCGTTATAAAGCATGCATTAAAAACACCCAGCCAATCCAAGCAACTGAGGATTGACCATGCATAATATTAACATTATTTAATAAATATTAAATATTCAAAAAAGCAGGGCAGAGGGGTAAACAAAAACGGGCA
>CAKZJM010000383.1 GCA_936943315.1 uncultured Methylophilus sp.
GATATGATGTTGTGCAGGCAGTAGATGGCCAGGATGGCCTCAACAAAGCCAAAGAAAAAACCGTAGACCTGGTGCTGACCGACCAAAACATGCCAGTCATGGATGGCCTGACACTGATCACCAACTTGCGTACGCTGGCTTCTTACCAAAGAGTGCCTATCCTGATGCTGACCACAGAGTCTTCTGATGAAATGAAGGCCAAAGGTAAAGCAGCGGGTGCGAATGGCTGGCTGGTCAAGCCGTTTGATCCAAAACGCCTGATTGAAGTCGTACAAAAAGTAATTGGTGCCTAAGCATCCTTAGTTAAAAGGGACTGGAGTAAACAATGACCGTGGATATGAGCCAATTTTATGAGGTGTTCTTTGACGAAGCCGAAGAGTTATTGGCTGAAGCAGAACATCTGTTGCTTAGTATTGATGTCGAATCGCCCGATATTGAGCAATTAAACGCCATCTTCCGGGCGGCCCACTCTATCAAGGGCGGCGCTGCGACGTTTGGTTTTATGGACATGGCAGAAATTACCCATGTGCTGGAGAACCTGCTCGATAAAATCCGTAAGAACGAGATGGCGCTCACTTTAGAACATGTGGATGCTTTTTTAGCCGCCAAAGACGTGATCAAAATGCAGGTAGATGGTCACCGCCACGGGTCAGAGGTCAATGCTGAACAAGTCAGCGATGTCGCCATGATGCTGAAAGCACTGTCCGAAGGTAAAACAGCGATCCCTGTTGATCCTGTGATTGCTGCCTCCATGCCCGAACCTGAAGTCTTGGTCGTCGCCACTGAAAAGCCAGCGTTGACCATTACTGATGCAGAAAAAGCCAAAGGCATCACCTTATATGACGTCGGTTTGCCACAAGTGACCGAAAAAGACCTGGTGAACCTGAAAGACGAATTGGCCTTGTTAGGTGAAGTTGCCGCTTATCAGCGGGGTGAGAATGCCCACGCCTTACTGGTGAAAACCGACTCCAGCGCCGATGACATCGTGTCTATTTGCTCCTTTATTGTCGATGCTGACGCCCTGGTGATCCAGGTTGCAGGTGAAACTGCAAGTGCACCAGAAGCAGCTGAAAAACCAGTTGAAGCGGTTGCCGCTGCGCCAGTCGCAGAAGATGTCGGCTACGGTTTCTTTGATGACGATCCAATTATCCCGGCAACTGCTCAACCAGCTGAAGCTGCCGCTGATGATGGCAAAGTGAAAGTTGCTGAAGAAATGGGCTATGGCCTGTTTGCTGAAAGTGGTGAAGAGCCGCAAGAAGAAGGCTATGGTTTCTTTGCACCGTTCAAACCTCATCCTGATGCGCCTAAAGCACAAATGATTGGTGATGACAACGCCGCTGAGGCGATGGAAAAAGCCAAACAAGAAGTCGCTGCTGCTGCCCCTGTGGCCGCCGCCGCACCAGCCCCGCAAGAAGAACGCCGTAACCAGTCCCGCCGTGAGTCAGACAAACCGGCAGCGACACAAAATGCTGAAAGCAGTTCTATCCGCGTGGGTATCGAAAAAGTTGACCAGTTGATTAACCTGGTTGGCGAACTGGTGATCACACAAGCCATGATTGAGCAACGTGTGAATGCACTGGATCCAATGGATAATGAAGCCTTGATCAATAGCGTGAGCCAGCTCACGCGTAACACACGTGACTTGCAAGAGTCTGTCATGTCTATCCGTATGATGCCTATGGACTTCGTGTTCTCACGCTTTCCACGCATGGTGCGCGACCTGGCTGGCAAACTGGGCAAGAAAGTGGACTTTGTCACCAGTGGTGCAACCACCGAACTGGACAAGAGCCTGATCGAACGCATTGTCGACCCATTAACTCACCTGGTCCGCAACAGTGTTGACCACGGCATTGAGAAGCCTGAAGTTCGTAAACAGATGGGCAAAGCCGAAAACGGTACATTGACACTGTCTGCTGCGCATAAAGGTGGCAGCATCGTGATTGAAGTGACGGATGATGGTGGCGGCTTGAACCGCGACAGAATCCTGGCTAAAGCGGCTTCTAACGGCCTGCCTGTCAACGAAAGCATGACCGATGCCGAAGTCTATAACCTGATTTTTGCCCCTGGCTTTTCTACCGCAGAAGTGGTCACAGACGTGTCTGGCCGTGGTGTAGGCATGGATGTGGTGAAACGGAATATTACTGCCATGGGCGGTAATATCGAGATCCGCTCAGCATTGGGCTATGGCACAACGATTTCCATCTCATTGCCACTGACACTGGCCATTCTGGATGGTATGTCGGTTTCTCTGGACAAGAGCGTCTATGTGGTGCCTTTAAACCTGATTGTAGAAACATTGCAGCCTCGCGCCGAAGACCTCAAAACCGTCACTGGTGAAGGCTTGATGGTCCATGTACGTGGCGAATATCTGCCGATTATTGCCTTACATGCTTTATTTAACCATCCAACCCAAATCACCAACCCAACCGATGGCGTGTTGCTGATTCTGGAAGCGGATGGCAAGAAATCTGCCTTGTTTGTTGACCGTCTGGTTGGCCAGCAGCAAGTGGTGATTAAGAGCCTGGAGACCAACTTCAAGCGCATTCCTGGCGTCTCTGGCGCCACCATCATGGGTGACGGCTCGGTGGCACTGATTCTTGACGTGCCCGCCATTATCCAGATGGGGCAAACCACTAACTACGTCACTGGTGGCATGGCATTTTCAAACCAGAACTATTTAACAACACACAATACCATCAATGCATAAGGAGCATATGCAATGAGCACAACAACAGAAATGAGCAACGCCTTAAATGGTAATGCAGGCAGCGGCCTCAAAACAGCGGCAGGTGAGTATCTGACCTTTGTCCTGGGCAGCGAACAATACGGTATCGAGATTCTCAAGGTACAGGAAATTCGCGGCTATGACGCCGTCACCCAGATCGCCAACATGCCTTCGTTTATCAAGGGCGTGATTAACCTGCGCGGCAAGATCGTACCGATTGTCGATCTGCGTATTAAATTCAACCTGGGTAAGGTCGAGTATAACGAATTCACGGTAGTGATCATCCTCAACCTGAACGGCCGTATTGTAGGCATCGTTGTCGATGGCGTTTCCGATGTACGCGAATTGCGTGAAGAACATTTGCGCGAAGTGCCATCCCTGGTGACTCGCATCGATACCAAATATATCGTAGGCCTTGCGACCATTGAGCAAGAAATGCTGATCCTGGTGGACATCGAAAAACTGATGACCAGTGGCGAAATGCAATTGATAGACACTGCTGTACATTAATCTCATAAAAATAAAAAAAACATAAACTTCTCTTTAAACAGAGATACTTCCAAGGACAAAAATTATGTTTTCTACCATCGTTAACAAGTTGGCAGCAGGCACTCGGGGTTATCAGGAAACGTTGAATGAAGTGGCTGAATTTAGCGCACTCAAGGCAGAAATCAACAAGGCCAGAGCCATTGTTGAGCTAGATGCCAAAGGGAGCATCAGCCATGTCAACGACAACTTATGCAAATCGCTTGCGTTTACTGCCAGCGAATTGGTGGGTAAGCACCACCGTGCGTTGTTGTCTCAGAAGGACTCCAGCGCAGCAGGTTATGAACAATTCTGGGCTGAATTACAAGCAGGTAAATCCCAGGTAGGCACATTCAAGCTGGCTGACAAAAGCGGTCATGAAGTGTGGTTTCAGGGCTATTATGCGCCAGTCATGCAAGGCAGCCAGCTTCGTAAAGTGGTCGCCTATTTAACAGATATTACTTCGGACAAGCAGCATAGCCTGGTCTTGCAAGAAGAAGAAACAGCATTGAATCAATCATTTGGTGTGATGGAGTGCGACCTCAAAGGTCATATCCTGAGCTGTAATGAAATGTTCCTTAAGCCCTTAGGCTACCAGCACGACGAAGTGATTGGTAAACATGTGTCGATGTTGTTGAAACCATCAACGGCACAAAGTGATGAATATAAACAGCTTTGGGCAAAACTCAACCTGGGTGAAAATGCCACCATGGAAATTTGCCGCGTAGCTAAAAATGGCAACGAGTACTGGTTCAGCACGAGCTATGTACCTGTGATCGGTTCAGAGGGGCAATTGCTCAAGGTCAAAGTTTATTCCTATTGTATTACTGCACAAAAGCAGCGTCAGCTGGACTTTGAAGGGCAGGTTAGCGCGATTAACCACTCACAAGGTGTCATGCAGTTCGACATGGCTGGCAATATCCTGACGGCAAACCAGAGCATGCTTGACCTGACTGGTTATACGCTTGACGAAATCAAAGGTAAACACCACAGTACACTGGTGAGCGAGCGCTTTAAAAACAGCCCCGAATACAAAGAGTTCTGGGCTAAATTGAACCGTGGCGAAACAGATCTGGGCGTCTATCACCGTTATGGCAAGCAAGGCAAAGATCTTTACCTGCAAGCGTCTTACAACCCTATTTTGGGGTTGGATGGCAAGCCGGAAAAAATTGTCCAGTTTGCGACCGACATTACTAAAGCTGTGTTGGCTGACCAGGCACAAAAGGTCAAAGCCCGCGAAGCAACCATGATCAAGAATGCATTGGAGTCTTCCTCCAATAGTTTGATGATGGCGGATAAAGAGGGTGTCATTACCTATATGAACCCGGCTGCGCTGGAGCTCATGCGCGATGCCAGCAAAACCTTCAAACAGCTGTTCCCGCACTTTGATTCAGAGAAACTCATCGGTCAAAGCTACGACATCTTCCATAAAAATCCATCCCATCAGCGCAATTTGCTAGGTAACCTTACCGGCAAGCATCAAACTGAAATTGGCGTAGGCGATATGTTTTTCCGCCTGACTGCCAACCCGATTTTTGATAACGACGGTGAAAGACTGGGCACGGTGATTGAGTGGGTAGACCAGACACAAGAGAAACGGGTCGAGAACCAGATCAGTGAAGCGCTCAAGCTGGCCGTAGACGGTGATGTGACTTATCGTTTGGATACCTCAATTGCCAAGGGTTCAGCCGTAGAAACCATGAGCTCCATCAACCAGTTGCTCGATATCATGAACGATATCCTGGTCAATGTACGCGAAGCCGGTGAAACGATTAATACTGCTGCGCATGAAATCTCCAGTGGCAACAACGACTTGTCCAGCCGGACTGAACAACAGGCTTCTAACCTGGAAGAAACGGCTTCGAGCATGGAACAACTGGCTTCTACCGTGAGACAGAACGCCGAAAATGCCCGCCAGGCCAATCAAATGGCTGAAGCGGCTTCGCAAGTGGCCATCCGTGGTGGTGAAGTGGTTGGCAACGTCGTGAGAACCATGAGCGCCATTAATGAAAGCGCCCACAAAATCGAAGACATTATTTCTGTGATTGACGGCATTGCTTTCCAAACCAATATCCTGGCATTGAACGCTGCGGTTGAAGCAGCGCGTGCAGGTGAACAAGGCCGGGGCTTTGCCGTAGTGGCTTCCGAAGTGGGCAATCTGGCACAACGTTCCTCAGTGGCCGCACGCGAAATTAAAGAATTGATCAACGACTCCGTCA
>CAKZJM010000384.1 GCA_936943315.1 uncultured Methylophilus sp.
TCCAGGCCTCCTGGCTGGCGCTAAAGGATGCGCTGGAGTACAAACTGGTGCAAACCGTTAAGCCTAGGGTGGCTGCCTGATCAGGCGGGTTGCAGCAACACCAGCTTTAGATGTTCCTGTTCCACCGGACGTAAGGTGACCTGCTGGAATTGAATGAATCCAGATTGTGGATGCTGAAACTCGCGCTGCCCACCCTGTCTCTCCAGCACATCGTGCTGTTTCCAGAATTGCGCAAACTCCATGCTGGCATTGCTGAGTTCATCCACCAACTGCTTGACGTCTGGCTCTTCGAGACGAGAGCGGCTATCTGCCCTGAACTCCGCCACCAGGCGTCGTGCCCGCATTTCCCAATTCACCACAAACTCTCTGGCTGTTGGGTGAATAAATACAAACCGTAGCAGGTTAGGGCGTTGGTCTGATGGCCACTCCTTATCCAGCAGCCCGGTAAATAAGGCGCCTGCTGGCGGGTTCCAGGCCAGAATATCCCAGGTACGGCCCATGATATAGGCGGGAATCTGTATTTCGGCCAGCATGGCGACTAAAGTTTCTGGCGCAGTATCCACTTCGGCATGATGCGCTTGCGGATCGCGGCGATCAGCCATATCAAATAAATAACTGCGTTCAGACTTGCTTAGTTTAAGTGCAGTAGCCAGCCGGGCTAACGCATCGGCCGAGACATTCACTTCGCGTGCCTGTTCTATCCAGGTGTACCAAGTGGCACTGATGCCTGCCAGCTGCGCCACTTCTTCCCGGCGCAAACCTTGGGTGCGGCGTCGGGAGCCTGATGGGAAACCAAATTCTTCCGGGCTGCCCCGTTGACGCATGGCCTGCAAAAATTCAGCGAGTTCCTGACGGCGGGTATCCACAATTGTTTTACCTGTTGGTTCAATGGCTTGCATGATAAAAGTGGCATTAAAGTAGTAGTGTTAATACTAGTATAAACTATCTTCTTGTAAGGGTATTAAAACTTAGGTATTCTGCGCGGGTTTTCACAATATTTGCGTGTAAGAAAGGAACTGTCATGGCAGGCAAAACGCTGTACGACAAATTATGGGAATCGCACGTGGTGCACGAAGAAGCGGATGGCACCTGTTTGATTTATATCGACCGTCACCTGGTCCATGAAGTGACCAGCCCGCAGGCGTTTGAAGGTCTACGTCTGGCTGGACGTAAGCCATGGCGCAACTCCAGCATTGTGGCTAACCCTGACCACAATACACCAACTAAAGACTGGGACAAGGGCATTGAAGATCCGATTTCACGACTGCAAGTAGAAACACTGGACAACAACATCAAAGAGTTTGGTGCGTTGGTGTATTTTCCATTTAAAAACAAAGACCAGGGCATTATCCATGTGATTGGGCCTGAAAATGGCACCACCCTTCCAGGCATGACTGTCGTCTGTGGCGATAGCCATACTTCAACGCATGGCGCCTTTGGTGCTTTGGCACACGGCATTGGCACCTCAGAAGTTGAGCACGTGCTGGCAACGCAAACACTGGTGGCTAAAAAATCGAAAAGCATGCTGGTGCGTGTGGATGGTCAATTAGGTAAAGGCGTCACCGCAAAAGATGTGGCACTGGCCATTATCGGTAAAATCGGTACTGCAGGCGGTACCGGCTACGCCATTGAGTTCGGTGGCGAGGTGATCCGTGGCTTGTCCATGGAAGGCCGCATGACACTGTGTAACATGGCGATTGAAGCCGGTGCCCGTGCCGGCCTGGTGGCGCCAGACGAAAAAACCTCTGCTTATCTTGAAGGCCGTTTGCATGCGCCTAAAGGTGACAATTGGACCAAGGCTGTTGCTTACTGGAACACGCTAAGCTCTGATGTCGACGCTACATTCGATACCGTGGTGGTATTGAACGGCGCCGAGATCGCGCCACAAGTCACCTGGGGCACTTCGCCTGAGCAAGTGTTGCCTATCGGTTCTACTGTGCCGGATCCTGCACAGGAAACGGATGCAACCAAGCGTACCAGTATTGAAAATGCGCTTAAATACATGGGCCTAACAGCCAATACGCCCATTGACCAGATTCAACTGGACAAAATCTTTATCGGTTCTTGCACCAACTCCCGCATTGAAGATTTGCGAGCGGCTGCCAGCGTTGCCAAAGGCAAGAAAGTGGCTGGCAATATCAAGCTCGCCATGGTGGTGCCGGGTTCTGGCCAGGTGAAACGCCAGGCAGAGGCTGAAGGCCTGGATAAAATCTTTATTGAAGCCGGTTTTGAATGGCGCGAGCCTGGCTGTTCGATGTGCCTGGCCATGAACTCAGACCGTTTGAGCCCAGGCGAGCGTTGCGCTTCCACCTCAAACCGTAACTTTGAAGGCCGTCAGGGCCCAGGCGGCCGTACGCACCTGGTCAGCCCGGAAATGGCTGCTGCCGCGGCGATTGCCGGCCACTTTGTGGATGTGCGCAGCGCATAAGAGGAGAACACTATGAAAGCATTTACGACTTTAAATGGCCTGGTCTGTCCACTGGACCGTGCCAATGTGGACACGGACGCGATTATTCCAAAACAGTTTCTGAAGTCCATCAAGCGCTCTGGCTTTGGCCCTTACCTGTTTGACGAGTGGCGCTACACCAATTATGGTGAGCCAGGCATGGATTGCAGCACGCGTCCGCTAAACCCGGATTTTGTGTTGAATCAGCCACGTTACCAAGGGGCACAAGTGCTGCTGGCACGTGATAACTTCGGCTGTGGTTCCTCACGTGAGCACGCGCCATGGGCGATTGAAGATCAGGGTTTTCGCGTGATTATTGCGCCTAGTTTTGCTGATATTTTCTTTAATAATTGCTATAAGAACGGTATTTTGCCGATTGTGGCCTCTGCTGAGCAAGTCGACAGCCTGTTTAAAGAATGCTTCGCCAATGAAGGCTACACGCTTAATGTAGATTTGGAAGCACAAACAGTGACCACGCCCTCTGGCCAGTCATTCAGCTTTGACATTACGCCAACCCGCAAGCACAACCTGCTGAACGGCCTGGATGAAATTGGCCT
>CAKZJM010000385.1 GCA_936943315.1 uncultured Methylophilus sp.
GGTGTTCAGCAAAGAGGAGCGCGTACAGCGCCCGCTACATTATGCGCTGGTGGATGAGGTCGACTCCATTCTGATCGATGAAGCCCGTACACCACTGATTATCTCCGGCCAGGCAGAGCACAGTGTGGATTTGTATGGCGCGATCAACGAAGTGGCCAAGCAATTGGTACGTCAGCAGGTCGAAGACGGCGAAGGCGATTTCTGGGTCGATGAAAAAGCCCAGAGCGTGACCATGAGTGAGGCCGGTCACGAGCATGCTGAACAACTGCTGGAACAAACTGGGCTGCTCACTGCGGGCTCCAGCTTGTATGAACCTGCCAATATCACGCTGGTGCATCACTTGTATGCGTCATTGCGTGCACAAAACCTTTATCACCGCGACCAGCACTATGTGGTGCGTAACGGCGAGATCGTGATCGTAGACGAGTTTTCTGGCCGTATGATGCCAGGCCGCCGCTGGTCAGATGGATTGCACCAGGCCGTAGAAGCCAAAGAAGGCGTCGCCATCCAGAAAGAGAACCAGACGCTGGCGTCGATTACTTTCCAGAACTATTTCCGCATGTACCACAAACTCAGTGGCATGACCGGTACAGCCGATACTGAAGCGTATGAATTTAACCAGATTTACGGCCTGGAAACGGTGGTGATTCCTACCCATCGTCCGGTTAAACGTCTCGATGCCATGGACAAGGTCTATCGCACCGGCATGGAAAAATACAAGGCTGTGATCGAAGATATCAAACAGTGCCAGGCCAATGGCCAGCCTGTGCTGGTGGGAACCACGTCGATTGAAAACTCGGAGCTGATTTCAAAACTGCTGACGGAAGCGAAACTGGAACACCAGGTGCTCAATGCCAAACAGCATGAGCGTGAAGCAACCATCGTGGCAGAAGCTGGTCGGCCAGGCGTCATTACGATTGCCACCAACATGGCAGGCCGCGGGACTGACATTGTATTGGGCGGTAATTCCGAAAGCGAAATTCACAATATCCAGCAAGATGGAAAATTATCTGAGGCTGAAAAAGCGGCCAAAGTGGCTCAGTTAAAAGCAGAGTGGCAGCAACGTCATGACGCAGTCCTGGCTGCCGGTGGCCTGCATATTATTGGTACTGAGCGCCACGAATCACGCCGGGTAGATAACCAATTGCGTGGCCGTGCCGGTCGTCAGGGTGACCCAGGTTCCAGCCGGTTCTACCTGTCCCTGGAAGATCCATTATTGCGTATTTTCTCCGGCGAGCGTGTGGCAGCCATCATGACCCGCCTCAATATGCCTGAAGGTGAGGCGATTGAGCATGCCATGGTGACCCGCGCGATTGAAAACGCGCAACGCAAGGTTGAAGGCCGTAACTTTGATATCCGTAAGCAGTTGCTGGAATATGATGATGTCTCCAATGACCAGCGCAAAGTGATTTACGAACAGCGCAATGAGTTGCTGGAATCCGTCGATGTTGGCCAGACCATCCGCGCCATGCGTGAAGATGTGATTAACAGCCTGTTTAACACCTATATTCCGCCGGGTAGCGTTGAAGAGCAGTGGGAAGTCCCTGCCTTAGAGCAAGCCTTGCAAGCTGAGCTTGGCCTGACCTTGCCAGTGGCTGAATGGCTGGAAACCAATCCTGACTTGCATGAAGAAACCCTGCGCGAACGTATTCTCAATGCGGCCAATGACAGTTACGCTTCTAAAGAAGCCCTGGCTGGTAATGACAAT
>CAKZJM010000386.1 GCA_936943315.1 uncultured Methylophilus sp.
ACTGGTCGGGATGTTGTGTTTGCAGCAGGATTTCTTCTGCCTGTAACAATAGACTGCAACAAGCGAGCCCGAGCAAGGTTATAATTTGAACAATTTTGGTCATGTGGCGTCTCTGTATTATGCAGCTTAAAGGGATGGCAGCATCAACGGCGCGCAGCGTGTGCGCAATGTCGACCAATCTAGCATGGGTTTAAAGTTCTGATCAAGGTGAAAAAGCGGGCGTTTTGCCCTGTTTTCCCACAAACTATTTGAATGGAAAGATTTGTAGAGCATGGCACACCTTCCGATTTTGCAATATCCGGATCCGCGCTTGCACACGGTGGCTAAGCCCGTGCAAGTGTTTGATGACGCATTGCAGCAACTGGTGAGCGATATGGCGGAGACCATGTATGATGCGCCGGGCATAGGGCTGGCGGCGACGCAGGTGGACCGGCATATCCAGTTAATCGTCATCGACTTAAGCAAGGAGAAAAACGACTTGCTGGTGCTGATTAACCCGAAAATTATTGCGCAGTCTGGCAGCCAGGACTATGAAGAAGGCTGCCTGTCGGTGCCCGGGATTTACGAAAGCGTCACGCGGGCTGAATTCATTACTGTTGAAGCTCAGGATGTGCACGGCAAGACTTTTAAGCTGGATGCCGATGGGTTACTCAGCGTATGTATCCAGCACGAGATGGATCATCTCAAAGGCAAGGTGTTTGTCGAATACCTGTCCACCCTCAAGCGTAACCGTATCCGCAGCAAAATGGTCAAGCACGCGCGCGAAATCGAACGCAACAGTTACTAAGTACGGGAATAGCATGCGAATCATTTATGCCGGGACCCCGGAGTTTGCCGTGCCTGCCTTGCAGGGCCTGATAGACGCAGGACACGAGATTGTCATGGTGTTAACTCAGCCAGACCGCCCCGCCGGACGCGGTATGCAACTGAAAGCCAGCCCGGTCAAGCAGCTGGCGTTAGCGCATGGCCTACGCGTGTTTCAGCCAGAAAGTCTCAAGCCAGCCGACGTGCAGGCCGAGCTTGCTGCCGTACAAGCAGACGTCATGATTGTGGCGGCGTATGGCCTGATTATCCCAACCGCGGTGTTGAATCTGCCCGCTAAAGGCTGCTACAACATTCATGGCTCTTTGCTGCCGCGGTGGCGGGGTGCTGCGCCTATCCATAGAGCGATTTTGGCGGGCGATGCCGAGACCGGTGTCACTATTATGGAGGTGGTGCCCAAGTTGGACGCGGGCAATATGATCAGCAAATGGGCCGCGCCAATCACCGAGGCTGACACCACACAAAGCCTGCATGACGCCATTAGCCGCGAAGGTGCACGGTTGATGGTGTCCGCCATGCATACCCTGCAAACCACTGGGCAGTTGCCGTCTGAAGTGCAGGATGAGTCGCTGGTGACCTATGCGCACAAGCTGGAAAAATCCGAATCGGCCATAGACTGGTCTCATTCTGCTACACAACTCTCGCGCCAGGTAAGGGCGTTTAATCCTTTCCCGGTCGCTACGACCAAGTTTAAAGATCAAGTGTGCAAACTCTGGTTTGCCCAGGCCGTCAGCGGCCAAGGCGAGCCTGGCACCGTGCTTGAAACGCAGCCTTTGCGTGTGGCCTGTGGTGAGGGGGCGTTAGAGATTCAAGAGTTGCAAATGCCGGGCGGCAAGCGCCAGACCGCACAGCAATTTGTGCAGGGGCAGCATGTGCAGGTGGGTGACCGGTTTTTCTAGCAAAAATGCACTCATTCCCCTACAGGTGAGTGCGCTATACCCCTGCATTTTTTAAAGCTTTCGCTTAAAACTTTGTGTTTTTCGCCATTGAAAAATCCCCAATATCACCGCATATTAAGGATGCAGAATTGCAAGTAATCAAGGAGTACGTATGTTAGGTAACTGGACCAAAACCTTTGTGCTGATGGCAGCCATTACGGCGTTATTCGTAGCCGTTGGCGGAGCATTGGGTGGTCAGGGTGGCATGTTGTTGGCCTTGCTGCTGGCAGGCGGCATGAACTTTTATGCTTACTGGTTTAGTGACCAGGCCGTATTGAAGATGTATGGCGCGGTAGAAATCAATGCCGAGAATAATTTTGGCAACGGCCAGTTCCGTAACTATTACACCATGGTTAAAGAGCTGGCAGAACGTGCCGAATTGCCGATGCCGCGAGTGTTTGTGATTAACGAGAGCCAGCCGAATGCGTTTGCCACTGGCCGTAACCCTGAAAATGCAGCGGTCGCAGCCACCACCGGCATCATGCAGATATTAAGTGAGCGTGAGTTACGTGGCGTGATGGCGCATGAGCTGGCGCACGTGAAGCACCGCGATACGCTGATTTCCACCATTTCAGCCACAGTGGCTGGTGCCATTTCTTCTATCGCCCAATTTGGCATGATGTTTGGGGGCGCGCATCGAGATGGTGAGGATAGACCCAATCCTTTCATTGGTATCTTGATCATGATACTGGCGCCGCTGGCTGCCTCGCTGATCCAGATGGCGATTTCCCGGTCACGTGAATATGAAGCGGACCGCATGGGCGCAGAGATCAGCCGCGACCCGAAAGCCCTGGCCGCGGCGCTGGAGAAAATCCATAACTATGCGCACCAGATTCCGAACATGACGGCCGAACAGCACCCTGAAACCGGGCAAATGATGATTATTAACCCATTGTCTGGAGCTGACCTGGCAGGTTTGTTCAGTACCCATCCGCAAACGGAAGAACGTATCCGCCGTCTGATGGCACTCGCAAACCAGTATTAACGGCCTGGCCGTTTTGTTTGAAAGGCTTTCTTGATGAAAGCCTTTTTTATTGGCCGCGTTTTTCCTTATCCGGCGCATCAAGTAGAATAGCCTTTTTGCCCAGAGATCTTCTTTGCAAGTCGCCCAGTTAATTGCCGCACATGCGGTGGCCGAAGTGTTGGCCGGACATAACCTCACTGTTTCCATGCCCAAGGCCTTGCGCAAGGTTAAATCAGCCACGCCCCAACAACAGGCTGCCGCACAGGACTACAGTTACCTCACGCTACGGTTTTATGCAGAGGCGGCAGCTTACTTGCGTGCATTGACCCCCAAACCGGTGACCGATGAGCGCGTGCATGCCCTGCTGTTGGTCGCGCTATCGCAACTATTGCACAGCCGGGATGATGACTTTACTGTGGTCAACCAGGCGGTGGAAGCCGCCGGTAAAAGCGGTCAGCGCTGGGCAAAAGGGCTGGTCAATGCCGTCTTGCGTAATTTTTTGCGTCAACGTGAGAGCTTGCAAGCGAGTATTGCGCAACGCGAAGAGGTGCAATTCAATTATCCGCAATGGTGGATAGACACGCTCAAGCAGCAGTTTCCCCAACACTGGCAAACGATTCTTGAGGTAGGCAACAGTCATCCGCCCATGACCTTGCGCGTGAACCTGCGTAAAACCGATGTGCCTGCCTATTTGCAACTGTTGCAAGCGGCCGGTATAGAGGCCCATCACCTAGCGGGCGCGGCCATTCAGTTACAGCAGCCCATGCCCGTCCATCAATTGCCCAACTTCGATGCTGGCTGGGTCAGCGTGCAGGACGCTGGTGCACAATGGGCGGCCCCATTGCTGGATTTACAACCCGGTCAGCGCGTACTGGATGCATGCAGTGCCCCGGGCGGCAAGACTTGTCATGTGCTTGAAACCTGTGAAGTGGACTTGTTATCACTTGATGTGGAAACCGCTCGTTTGCAACGGGTGCATGAGAACTTGCAGCGCCTGGGGTTGCAGGCCCGCGTTGCGGTTGGTAATGCATCCCAATCTGAATGGTTTGACGGCCAGTTGTTTGACCGTATTCTGGCGGATGTGCCTTGTAGTGCGTCTGGGATTGTACGCCGCCATGTTGACATGAAGTGGTTGCGCAGGCCGCAGGACCTGGAGACGTTTGCCCGGACCCAACAGGAAATTTTATCGAATTTGTGGCAAATGCTGGCAAAAGGCGGTAAATTGTTGTACGTGACGTGCTCGATCTTCCAACAAGAAAACGAAATGCAAATTCAGCAATTTTTAACCACACACGCAGATGCCGCCAGGTTGCCGGTCACCTTTGACGCCACTCTCTTGCCTTGCCAACAGTGGACGGGTGGTCAATTATTGCCCACTGCCGAGCATGACGGATTGTTTTATGCGCTACTGCAAAAACATTAATCGCTGGTATTGGCTGGCATTGCTGCTGAGCCTGTTCACCTTCGCAGTGGTGGCAGCCGGGAATCATGCGCATATCCGCAATGCTGAGCTGGTATTGCGCGATGATGTGTGGACACTGGATGCCGACATGGATATCCAGTTTGGCCGACCGCTCGAAGAGGCGCTGAATAAAGGCGTTGCCCTGACTTTTCTCTATGAGTTTCAACTCATCAAGCCGCTCAAATACTGGTTCGATGACGAAGTGGTGACCGAGCGCCGCAGCGTGACCCTCAATTATCACGCCCTCACCAAACAATACCTGCTTAATTATCCGCAACAGCAAAAAGTCTTTGATAGCCTGGGCGATGCCAGGCGCGAGCTTGGTTTGATCCATGACTGGCGTCTGGTACCCCACGCGACGCTGGAAAAAAACCAGTCTTATCAGGCCGCCCTCAAAATGCACCTGGATACCAGCAAACTGCCCAAAGCCTTGCAGCTTGATGCTTTGGGTGAGAGCGACTGGGAGCTGGTGACCCCCACATTTACCTGGTGGGTGAAGGAAACACTGCGCTAGCTTATGCGTTATGTCCTGATTTTGTCCATTGTGCTGGCAGCAGCCTTGCTTTATTTGCTGTCGCTGGCCAGCGCCAATACGGCCATCAGCGGTGATTATTACCTCGCCTTGCTGTATGTGAATGGCGGCTTGGCAGTGCTTTTGCTGGGAGTGATCGCTTACCAGCTACGCCATCTTTATATCACCACCAAAGCCAGGCTGGTTGGCAGTAAACTCAACTTCCGCTTGTTGGTCACGTTTGCGCTGATGGCGCTGATCCCGGGCATGATTGTTTATCTGGTGTCGGTGAATTTCCTGTCGCGCTCGATTGAATCCTGGTTTAACGTCAAGGTTGAGTCTGCGCTGGATGGTGGTTTGAATCTGGGCCAGCGTGCGCTGGACATCATGCTGGGCGATGTGAAAGAGAAGGCACAAAGCATGGCGGTGTCGCTTTCTTTGCAGCCTGCCCGCTCGCATTACAGCCAGATCAACGATCTGCGTGAAAAAGCCGGGATTCAGGATGCGGCCTTGCTGAGCCCGCAAGGGGCGATTCTGGCTGTGAGCAGCTCAGACCCGAGCAGTTTTTTGCCCGAGCTACCGTCAGTGCCGCAGTTGCGCCAGGCCAGGCGCGGCGTCTACGGCAAAATTGAGCCGATTCCAGGCAAAGGCCTGTACATGCGGGTGTTGGTTCCGGTTGAGACCCTGGGGATTACCGGTGAAATGCGCATTCTGCAATTGATGCAGCCGGTGCCCAAAGCCTTGTCCAGCACTGCTGAGGCCGTGCAGGACGTTTACCGCGAGTACCAGACGCTTTCCTACAGCCGCCAGTCACTGAAAGATATTTTCATGCTGACGCTCACCATGATTCTGCTGCTGTCCATGCTGGGTGCGTTAACCATTGCCTTTGCCCTGAGCCGCCGCATGGCTCAACCATTGACCGTATTGGCCGAAGGCACACGCCTGATTGCCAGTGGCGATTATTCGCAACAGCTGCCTTCGTTTGGCAAAGACGAACTCAGTGTGCTGGTGCAGTCCTTTAACAGCATGACCCGCCAGCTACAGGAAGCGAAAAATGCGTCTGAACAAAGCCGTCAGCATGTCGAGTCGGCACGTGCCTACCTTGAAGCGATCTTGTCACACCTGAGTTCGGGCGTGATGACCATCAATGAGCGTGCCGAACTGCGCGTGTATAACCTGGCGGCCACCAATATTCTGGGGATTTCGCTGGTGGGCTTTAAAAATAAGGTGTTTACCGAGATCTCGGTCGAAAATCCCTACCTGAGCCCATTCACCGGCTTGGTCATGCAGCACTATGAAGAAACGTTACAATTTGACCGTCAGGAGCGGCACCTGACCAGCCAGATTGAGATTGAAGGCGTGCACGGTACCCAGATATTGATGTTGCGGGTGACCCGCTTGCCAGAAGGCGCCGGGCATGGGCTGGTGGTGGTGTTTGACGATGTGACTGCGATGGCGCAGGCACAACGTGATGCGGCCTGGGCTGAAGTGGCACGTCGCCTGGCCCATGAAATCAAAAATCCGCTGACACCGATTCAGCTCTCGGCAGAGCGCTTGCAACTCAAATTGCAGGATAAGCTCGAGAGTAAAGATGCCGAGATGCTTTTTAAGGCGACCGATACCATCGTCAACCAGGTGCAGGCCATGAAGAACATGGTCAATGAGTTTAGCGAGTATGCGCGGACGCCTGCGGCGCAGTTGGTAAAACTGGATTTAAATGCTTTAATCCGTGATGTCAGCCGCTTGTATAATGCGTCTGCCGTCAAGCTGATATTCGCCTTGCATGAACAGTTGCCAGAGATTTATGCTGATGCCACCATGATGCGGCAAATCCTGCACAACCTGCTGCAAAACGCGCAGGATGCGCTGGTGAATATCACTGACCCGCAAATTGTTATCTTGACCGATTATGATGGCGAGCGTATAAAACTGTCAGTGACCGATAACGGCAGTGGGTTCCCGACCGACGTGATGGCCAGGGTGTTTGAGCCCTACGTCACCACCAAGGCTCACGGCACAGGGTTGGGTTTAGCCATTGTGAAAAAAATGATAGAAGAGCAGCGTGGACAGATTCGCATAGACAATCTGCCACAAGGGGGCGCCAGCGTTACCCTCAGCTTGCCGGTAGATAAACAACAGCGTCGGCGCGTTGAGCGCATCGTGTAAGGGAAGTACCATGGCTTCACGTAATATTTTGGTAGTCGATGATGAGATAGGCATCCGTGAGTTGTTGAGTGACATCTTGCGTGATGAAGGACATGTGGTGCGGTTGGCTGAGAATGCACAGATTGCGCGTGATGAGCGTCTCAAGCTGCGTCCTGATCTGGTATTGCTCGATATCTGGATGCCGGATTGTGATGGCATCAGCCTGCTCAAAGAATGGGCCAATGCGGGCTTGCTAACCATGCCTGTGATCATGATGTCTGGCCATGGCACGATTGATACTGCGGTCGAAGCCACCCGTCTGGGCGCTTTCGATTTTCTTGAAAAACCGATTGCCCTGCAAAAGCTGCTCAAAACCGTAGGCGCTGCCATCAAGCATACCGAGCACCTTGCGCACACCGAAATCAACCTCTCCAGCTTTGGTAAAAGTGCCGTCATCCAGGAGCTTAAGCTGCGCCTGGAACAGCTGGCCCGCCACAAAAATACTTTGTTCCTCATTGGCAAAAAAGGCGGCAGCGTGCCTTTATGCGCCAAGTTTTTGCGCCCCAGCAACACGCCATGGGTGGCGCTGACCGAGTATGAAAAACTGGTGACTGCGCCGATGGAAATCCTCGAGCAGGCCCGCGAGGGCGTGGTGTTTGTCGATGAGGTGACCCGTCTTGGCAAGACCGAGCAAAAAGGTCTGGGCTTGCTGATTAACAAATCAGAAATATGGGGTGCGGGTGATTTGTGCCAGTGAACATGGCCTGCCGCAACTCATTGAAAAAGCCATGCTGGAGCAATCATTGCTGCAAACGCTGGCCGGGGCTGCAGTCAAGGTGCCTTGCCTGGATGAGCATAAAGAAGATATCCCTGACCTGGCGACTGCCATGGCGACCTTGATGGTTGAAGCCAGTAAAATTGACTATAAAGCGTTTGATGTTGCGGCCTTGAATGCCTTGCGTAACGCCGATTGGCCGGGCGATCTCGATGAGCTGGAGTCTGTGGTACAAAACCTGCTCATGACCAGCTTGGGCGAGACCATCACACAAGCCGATGTGCAGCGGGTACTATCTAATTTTCAAGGCCAAGCGAAAGAGTCTGCCGAGCAACACATGCCGCTCAACCTTGACCAGCCGTTACGTGAAGCGCGTGACGAATTTGAACGTTTTTACTTTCAGTACCACATGCGCCTGGTCAAAAATAATATGAGCCGCCTGTCAGAGATTTCTGGCCTGGAGCGCACGCATTTGTATCGTAAACTCAAACAGCTGGGCATCAAGATCAAAGGTTAGTGTGCCGCGAAGATAGCGATGCATGCAATAAAAAAGCCGGAAACTTCCGGCTTTTTTATTCTCATCCTTTAACAGGATTTATTTGCGATTATCCAGGCTGCAAGCAGTTTGCGGATATACACTCAACAACAGCATGCCTCCGGCAATGCCCAGGTAGGCAAAGAAGGCATCCAGCGAAGCCTGACCCAGCACCAACGCCATAAACACGGCCAGCCCTGCCAGCACGCGGGCTGCAAGCTGCGTCTTGAAGCCAAGGATCAGCATCAAGCCAAACACAAACTGAATCAAGATCAATAAAGGCGCAAACACCGCTGGCAACCCAAATTGGCCGAGCATCATCTGGTATTGCAGGTAACCATCCGGGGTATTCAATATGGCCATCAGTTTTAAAATGACCACGCCAAAAAATACCAGCCCAAGCAAGATTCTCGCTGCTGCAGTTTGAAAACGACTCATCACTTTTCCTCAAATCCTGTTTTAATAAAGGACGTATGATGCCTGTCGCCAGTTACAATTGCAATATTTCAGCCGGAACGACGATGTCTGTACAACATACCCAGCTCATGATCCACACCTTGGCCATGCATCAACCATGGTGGCCAGAGTGCTGCCGTATCCGCCAGCGCGTCTTCATCGAAGAGCAGCAGGTGCCGGTTGACCTAGAGTGGGATGAGAGCGATGAAACGGCGACCCACTTATTGGCCAGCCTCAATGGGCAGGCCGTAGCCTGTGCCAGAGTCGTACCCGAGGGCTATATCGGACGCATGGCAGTGCTGCCTGAATGGCGTGGTCAGGGCATAGGCGAGGCATTATTGTTGCAGGCCGTCAATCTTTGCCGCCAGCTTGGGGTCACCCATGCACGGTTGTCAGCGCAAACGCATGCCATTGGCTTTTACCAGCAGGCCGGCTTTGAGGTGTGTAGTGAGCCTTATCTGGATGCCAATATCTTGCATGTTGATATGCAACTTGAGCTGGTATAATTATGGTTTCAGTTTTTCCCCAACTTGCAGACATAAAAGGAATTCTCATGTCAAAAATCGTAATGAAAGCCGGTGAAGCAACCGTATTTTCCGAAGGCAAAGATGTGACTGCAGCCATGCCGGAAATCGTCATCGGTTCTGTAGATGGCCCAGTCGGCACTGCTTTTGCCAACATGATGGCGCAAACCAAAGGCCACACAGCCATGTTCGCCGTGCGTGATATTAACCAGATGGTGCGCCCTGCCACCATGATGGTG
>CAKZJM010000387.1 GCA_936943315.1 uncultured Methylophilus sp.
GATGGCTGGGTGCCCTCTTCTTTGGTTACTTTCTGTGGGGCAAGCAACAGAAAGTGACTCGCCGAGAGGCGAAACAGATTTGTCGAATTAAGAGGATAGTTTGAGAATCAAGATTTTAATGCGCATTCCACACGCTCAATCATTATCTTCTGCAATCGATCCCTCGTCACCTTAGTGAGCGGCTGCGCCTCGGAATGCCTGACAGTCTCTCCCCAGTGGCTATTCGGAAAGTGTCTGTCACTCTCAAATCTAGGCAATACATGCCAGTGCATATGCGGTGTTTTATTGCCTAAACTGGCCAAGTTGATTTTGTCTGGGCGTATGACTTCCCGTAGGGCAGTTTCAACTGCAAACACGACCTTCATGGTGCGGGCCCGGTCTGGCGGAGGCAGGTCGGTCATTTCTTTGATATGCGCTAGTAATTCCACGCGGCAATAGGCGGGGTAATCTTTGTCATGTAGTAGTACGACACGGCAAAAATCGTCTTGCCAGAGTAGGTCATGTGGCTTTGGGCTGCAGAGCGGGCAGTCGGTCATTATGACACCGCCAGCATGCGGTCCAAGGTCAATTT
Source organism: uncultured Methylophilus sp. (assembly GCA_936943315.1). Classification (GTDB taxonomy): domain Bacteria; phylum Pseudomonadota; class Gammaproteobacteria; order Burkholderiales; family Methylophilaceae; genus Methylophilus. Next base: position 572 of record CAKZJM010000387.1, read on the forward strand.
GGCCAGTTTGGCTTCGTGTTCAGGTACTTTGATCTGGTTGACTACGTTGCCTTCGGCCAGGTTTTCCAGGCACCAGGCGAGATGTTGCGGGTCGATACGCGCCATGGTGGAGCATTCGCACACGACGTGGCTCATAAACTGGACCAGTTTATTTTGCGATTTCATTTCTTCTGCCAAGCGGGTGACGAGGTTGAGTTCGGTGCCAACTAGCCATTTGCTGCCAGGTTCAGCTTCGCTGACGGTGCGCAGGATATATTCGGTAGAGCCGACATAGTCAGAGTTGATACAGACTTCAAATGCTGTTTCAGGGTGTGAAATCACTTTGCCGTCCGGGTGTTGCGCGCGGAACTGGTCGATATTCTGTTTGCGGAACATTTGGTGGACGGAACAATGCCCTTTCCACAGCAGGATTTTGGCATCCTTGATTTGCTGCTCGGTTAGGCCGCCCATCGGCAGGTCTGGATCCCACACCGGCATTTGTTCCAGTGGAATGCCCATTTTGTAGCCACTCCAGCGACCCAGGTGCTGATCGGGGAAGAACAGGATTTTTTCGCGTTGGCTGAAGCCCCATTCGAGAATTTTCGGTGCGTTGGTGCTGGTGCAGACGATGCCGCCGTGTTCACCACAAAACGCTTTTAGGTCAGCAGCCGAGTTGATGTACGTCACTGGCGTGATGGTTTCATCAAAGTTGAGCACTTTGTTGAGCTCGCGGTAGCTGCGCTCTACTTTGGCCAGGTTGGCCATGTCGGCCATTGAGCAACCGGCGGCAAGGTCGGGCAGAATCACTGTCTGCTCGGGGCGGCTCAAGATATCAGCCACCTCCGCCATAAAGTGCACGCCCAGGAAGACGATATACTCGGCATCCAGACCCTCACAATATTTTGACAATTTGAGCGAGTCGCCAGAGTAGTCGGCATGACGGTAGACACTTTCATGCTGGTAATGGTGGCCCAAAATCACCAGTCGCTTGCCAAGTTTTTCGCGGGCAGCCAGGATACGGGCCTGGCAGTCATCGTCTTTGGCAGACTGGAATTTCTCAAAATGTATGGTCGCGGTTTGCATGCTGATCAATAGTTGGGGGTAAAACGTTATTTTACAACCGATATGGATGAATCCCAATTGCAAATAACGTTATTTAGAGGGTGAGATGATGTTTTTCACCCAGGCGTTTGAGGGCATCGACATTGGTCCAGCTGAATACTTTTTTGGCGGCCTCGCGCCAGTCTACCCATTCGTAGCGCGTATGTTCGTCGGGTGCCAGTGTCACCGGCAACGTGCTTGGCAGGCACAGGCCAAACAGGTGCTCGGTGTTTTCAACCACACCAGGCGCATAACGGTAGCGCCAGTGTGGATAAATCTCATAGGTATTCGTGACCTGCCAATCCTCAAAGTCGTAAGCAAGGGCGTCGAGTCCGGTTTCTTCTTTGACCTCACGGATCGCTGCTTGATATGGCGTTTCGCCTGCTTCTATACTGCCTGTGACCGATTGCCAGAAGCCTGCTTTATCGGCCCGCTCCAGCAGTAAAACCTGCATATCTGGCGTGTGAATGAGGATGAGTGCAGAAACGGGCGTCTTGTAATGTTGTGTCATAACAAATATTGTCTATAAACGGCAGCAGATTGTCTATGATGGCAATGTGTTTGGAGTGAAAGATTGTCGTAAGTAAGCAGCGGTATTATCATCGAAAAAACAAGCGTGTTAGAGAATAGGGAATGATTGAATGTTGAGGGGCCAGCTGGGATATGTCGGCGGTGTGCTGATGATGTGTGCGCAGTGCTTGTATGCTGGTGAGCCTTCTGTAGGCGCACAAGCCGTGACGCCTATCCCTGTTCCGAATCTGCTTGCCCAGAATCAGGCTGGATTGACTCAACTGACATTGCGGCAAGCGGAGCAACTGTTTGCCAGCGGTAATCGCGAACTGCTCGCGGCCAAGCGCGCAGTTGAGGGGGCTGAGGCGAATACATTAATCGCTGGCCAACGGCCTAACCCGGTGTTGTCGCTGGGCTTGTCCAGTGTCAATGTCAACCGCGGACAGGGCAACATGAACCAGAACGGTGCGAATGGCATCTGGGACAAAACCTATAACTCCTCCCTGCAAGTCAGTCAGTTGTATGAACGCGGCAACAAACGCGAGTTGCGCACTGCTGTCGCCGAAAGTGCAGTCAAAGCCTCTGGTTTCGACCTCAAAGAGACCTATCGCCAGCAAGCCCTGACCATGGCAACCGCTTATTATGACCTGAAGCTGGCCCAGGAAATTTTGCTAATCCAGCGCGAGAATGTCGCCTCTTATGACAAAACCTTGCAGGCGGCTCAATTGCGTCTCAAGGCAGGCGATGTCGCCTCGGCCGATGTGGCGCGTATCCGTGTTGACGCCTTGCGCGCCAGCAACGATTTACGCCAGGCCGAGGCCAGTGTACAAAAAGCGCAAGCGCTACTGGCCTATTTGCTTGGTAAAGACCAGGATGCGTCAAAACTTTATGTTTCCGACCCCTGGCCGAGTCTTGAGCCCGGGCAACTGGCAAACGCAGAAAACAGCTGGCTGCCACAGCGCTCTGACGTTCAAGCCGCTGATGCCCGCATGGAGCAGGCACAGCAGGCCAGAAAGCTGGCCGAATCACTCAAAACCAGAGACCTCACGTGGTCGCTGGCTTACCAGCATTTTCCGGGGCAAGAGCCTGGGTCTGCACCCGACACGGTAGGTGCTGCAGTGAGCATTCCCTTGTTTACCAATTATCAATATGAAGGTGAGGCCGCGCGGGCTGAGGTCGACTACACCAGTGCCATGGAAGCCAAGGAGCAAGTGAGGGCGGCGGCAGTGGCTGAAATGCGGCGTGCCAAAGCGGATTTGCAGGCAGCGGTGGACAAAAATCAACGGTTTGACCAGAGTATTCTCAGTGAAGCGCAAAAAGCGTCAGAAGCGGCTGAATTCGCCTATCAGCATGGTGCCATGAGCGTGATGGACTTGCTCGATGCCAGGCGTATTTTGCGAACGTTGCAACTGGAGTCTGTGACCGTCAAGGCAGACTACGCTAAATCACTCTCAGCCTGGCTAGCAGCCACCCGCCAGGCCTTTACCAATCAAGAATGAACAACATGACGCCTACATTCCTTTCCTTCATGACGCTGGCTAACAAACGTGGGAGGCTGCTGGTGCTACTGGCCCATATGAGTCTCTTGGCGGGGCAAGTGTATGCAGCAGAGAAAAATACGGCCCCTCCTCAGCGTCAGGAGGCCAATGAAATTGTATTGACGCCAGGTTCGCCACAATTAACCAGTGTGAAGATAGAGGCTGTGACTGAAATCCCGGTGCCAGTGACCGAGCCTTTGAACGGCAAAATCGTATTCGATGAAAACCGTACCGCGCGGATTGTTTCGCCAGTGGCAGGACGGGCCATCAGCATCAAAGCCCAGGTGGGCGATGCGGTGAAAGCAGGCCAAACCTTGTTAGTGCTGGATTCCCCTGATGTGGGTGGCGCGGTCGCGGATGCACGCAAGGCGCAGGCAGACATGCAGCTCAAGCAGCAAGCGCTGGAACGTAGCCGGATGCTGGTAGACCATGGCGTGTTAGCAAAAAAAGAGGTTGAGGTCGCGCAGGCGGACTGGGCCACGTCGCGTGCCGAATCTGAACGCGCGACGGCCAGGTTAAAGAATCTGGGGGTTTCGACCGCAGCAAACGATAATTTTGCCTTACGCTCCCCGATCGCAGGCATGGTGGTGGATCGTAAAATCAACCCTGGCAGCGAAGTGCGCCCTGACCTGCCGGACCCCCTCTTTATCGTTACCGACCCCAGCTCATTATGGGCTAGCATTGATTTGCCAGAACGCGAATTAAGCCGCATCTCTCAGGGGCAAAAGCTCAGTGTGCAAGTCGATGCTTATCCCGACGAAGTGTTTAATGGCGAGGTGAAAACCATAGGTGTCATGGTTGACCCAACCACTCGCCGCATCCCCGTACGTTGCGTGGTGGAGGGCAAAGGTAAGCTCAAGCCAGAAATGTACGCACGTATTACGCCGCTAGACAGTAGCCAGCACCGCGTGATTCGCTTGCCGAATAGCGCACTGATTACCGAGGGGCTTTACAGCTATGTGTTTGTTGAAGACCGTCCGTTGCACTTTAAAAAGCGCAAAGTGACGCTGGACGTGCAGCGCAGGGAATATGCCACTGTCAAAGAAGGCTTAAAGCCGGGCGACCGGGTAGTGGTAGGCGGCGCTATCTTGTTAAATTCAGAGTTGTCAGCGGGTAAATAAGGCATGTTAAGAGGCTTGATTACTTTCTCGCTGCAGCAACGGGTGTTCCTGCTGATCGGCGCCGTGGTGCTGACGATTTTTGGCTGGGTTGCGGTGCAAAACCTGCCGATTGAGGCCTTCCCGGACGTTGAAGACGTGCATGTGATCATCGTGACGCAATCGCCGGGCATGGCGCCCGAAGAAGTAGAGCGGGTGGTGTCATTGCCTATTGAACATGGCATGAGCGGGGTGCCGGGGTTGGCGCAAATCCGTTCTGTGTCTATCACTGGGTTATCGGTGGTAACACTGACTTTTGCCGAGCGCACCGAGGATTATTTTGCCCGGCAGCAAGTGCTGGAGCGCCTACAGGGCGTCAGCTTGCCCACGGGCTTACAACCCACCCTGGCGCCGCTGACGACGGCCGTTGGTGAGGTTTACCGCTACCTGGTTGAGGCCCCTAAAGACATGCCACAGCGCGAGGTGCGCGCGATTCAGGACTGGAAAATTATCCCGCAATTGCGCATGGTGCCAGGCGTGGCGGATATCACCAGTTTTGGTGGCACCGTCAAAGAGTATCAAATCAAGCTCGACCCATACCGCCTGAAAAAATTTGGCATCAGTATCGACCAGGTCAATCAAGCCGTGAGCAGCAACAGCAGCAATGTTGGTGGCGGCTTGATGCACCGTGGTGACGAGTCGCTGGTCGTACGCGGCATAGGCCTGTTCCGCAGCCTGGATGATATTGCCCAGTCGGTGGTGGATACGCGCGATGGCAAGCCTATTCTGGTGAGTGACCTGGGCGAGGTGGTGATTGGCGACAGGCCGCGCTCCGGCATCGTTTCTTTTAATCAGCAGGATGACATTATTGAAGGCATCGTGCTGATGACCAAAGGCCAGAATGCCGCTAAAGTCATTGAGGCTTTGCGCCAAAAGGTTGAACTGGTGAATGAGTCTTTACCTGCCGGTGTGAAAATCGTCCCTTTTTATGACAGGACTGGCCTGGTACACCACACGGTGCACACCGTCTCCGAAAACCTGATTGTAGGCGCCCTGCTGGTGGTGACCATTCTGGTGGTGTTTTTGCGTAACTGGCGCGCGGCGCTGATCGTCGCTTCGGTGATCCCGCTGTCTTTGTTGTTTGCGTTTATTGTCATGGATCTGCGCGGCGTCTCGGCTAACCTGATCTCGCTGGGTGCGGTGGACTTCGGCATTATCATAGACAGTGCGGTGGTCTTGGTCGAAGCCTTAATGGTGCGGTTGGCCATGGCAGAAGTCGATAAGAATCCTGCGCATACCGGCCTCGCCTGGCGCATGCAAACGCTGAAGAGCACCGCGATTGATATGGGGCACCCTATCCTGTTCTCCAAGGCGATTATCATCACGGCGTTCCTGCCGATTTTTACCTTTCAGCGCGTAGAAGGCAAAATCTTCTCCCCGATGGCGTTTACGCTCAGTTTTGCTTTACTTGGCGCCATTATCCTGACCTTGACGCTGGTGCCGGCTTTGCTGTCGTACACCATGAGCCGCGAAGATATGGCGGAAAAGCACAGTGGCTGGATGCATAAACTGCAGCAAATCTACCGCAATATCCTGCTAAAAAGCAGCCAGTCACGTGCCCTGGTTGTCCTGGTTTCTGTGGCGATATTGGTGATTTCGGTGGTCTCAGCGCCCATGCTGGGCTCAGAATTTTTGCCCAAGCTGGATGAAGGCAATATCTGGCTCACCGTCGATTTGCCGCCCTCTGCCGGGCTTGAAAAAACCAAGGAGGTTGAACGCGAAATCAGGAAAATCCTCAATAGTTACCAGGAGGTGCGGTTAGTAGTCGCGCACGTCGGGCGGCCAGACGATGGCACAGATCCCAAAGGCCCTTATCACATGGAGATTCTGGCTGATCTCAAGCCGCACAGTGAATGGAAGTTTTCTGGCAAAGAGGCCCTGATTAAAGACATGTCGCGACGTATCCACGAAATTCCCGGCGTGCCTACTAACTTCTCGCAGGTGATTCAAGACAGTGTGGAAGAGGCGCTTTCTGGCGTCAAAGGGGAAATCGCGATCAAGATTTTTGGGCATGACCTGTCTATTCTTGAGCAAAAAGCCGCTGAAGTGGTGGATGTCATGAATCATGTCCGGGGCGCCACCGATGTCGCTGCCGTGCGCATCTCCGGTAACTCTGAGCTGGATATTGCACTTAACCGTAACCAATTGTCGCGCTACGGATTGATGGTGGATGATGTCAACAACACGGTACAAACCGCTTTAGCCGGTAATGCAGCCAATACTTTTTATGACGGTGACCGCCATTTTGACGTGACTTTGCGCCTGGATAGACCTTTCAGGGATTCGGTCGATGATATTGACGAGTTGCCGATTGCCTTGCCCAATGGCGGTGGCAGTATTCCACTCAGTGAAGTAGCCGAGGTGACCATCAAGGAAGGTGCGTCGCGCGTGAGCCGTGAAGCAGGTTCGCGTATTGTCTCGATCAAGGCCAATATCACTGACAGGGATCAGGGCAGTTTTGTGCAAGAAGCGATGCAAAAGGTGAAAGCACAGGTGAAGCTGCCGCCAGGATATACCATGACCTGGGGCGGTCAGTTTGAAAACCAGCAACGCGCCATGAAGCGGTTGATGGTGATTGTGCCACTCTCTGTGCTGTTGATTTTTGTGTTGTTGTTCTGGGCGTTTAAATCGGTTAGAAATGCTTTGCTGGTGTTGTTGATGATCCCATTTACGCTGGTGGGTGGCCTGGCCGGGCTAGCGGTTGCCGGGCTGCATTTGTCGGTGTCTGCCGCAGTGGGATTTATCGCCTTGGCCGGTATCTCCGTACAAAATGGGGTGATTATGGTCGAGCAGATTAAAAACCTCATGCGCGAAGGTCAAAGCGTCACAGAGTCTGTGATTGAAGGGGCGGTTGCCAGGTTGCGCCCTATTCTCATGACGGCATTGATGGCTGGTTTGGGGTTGATGCCTGCGGCTTTATCGCATGGCATTGGATCAGAAACGCAGCGTCCATTTGCCGTCGTGATTGTTGGCGGCTTGATCACCGCTACTTTCTTCACGCTATTGTTGTTGCCGCTGTTGTTCCCGTTATTTTCTGATTTACGTCGCCGCAGATAAGCAGGGTGGTTTTAGAAGACCAATCTGGTGGTTTATTACAGCCAAGCCAATATGCAGCAGTAAATGTTGTGGAAATTAATCTATTTAAATCAATATGTTGCGGGGTGAGTGGGTTTGGCACAATTAATGCTCAATGAAATATTGAGAAATGTGAGCGTACATTTCAAAACGACATTGACGCACTTTAATACAACAATGTGCCGTTCCCCGATTATCCTTTCCCGAGGATATTGCTTGCCCCAAGCTTACGAGCTTGGGTTTTTTTTGTCAGGTGCGGATTAACCTTGCTAGCGCTTCTCAGCGTTGACCAGGTTTTTAGGTAACTGGAACACCACATTTTCGACCACGCCTTGCAATTCTTCCACGTTCGCCGCACCCATGTCGCGCAGTGCGGTGATGACCTCCTGTACCAACACCTCAGGTGCTGAGGCGCCTGCCGAGATGCCGATTTTCTGTTTGCCGCGTAGCCACTCCGCTTGCAAATGGCTGGCATTGTCTACCATATAAGCCTCAATGCCCTGATTTTTAGCCACTTCACGCAAGCGGTTGGAGTTGGAGCTATTGGGAGAGCCCACAATAATCACCAGGTCACAATCCTTCGCCATGATCTTGACGGCATCTTGGCGGTTTTGCGTGGCATAACAGATATCATCGCTTTTGGGCGCCTTGATATGCGGAAAACGCTGCTTTAACGCATTGATGACTTGAGTCGCATCATCCACGGATAGCGTGGTTTGAGTGACATAGGCCAGCTTTTCCGGGTCTGCCACTTGTAAGGCCAGCACATCTTCAGGTGTTTCAACCAGGTACATGCCCGCTTCAGACTGGCCCATGGTGCCTTCCACTTCCGGGTGACCTTTATGGCCGATCATGATGATTTCCAGCCCGTCTTTGCGCATCTTGGCGACTTCAATATGCACCTTGGTCACCAGCGGGCACGTGGCGTCAAATGCGGTCAATCCACGTGACTCTGCCTCTGCACGCACCGCTTTGGAGACGCCGTGCGCACTGAAAATCACAATGCTGCCTGCCGGAATTTTCTCCAGTTCATCGACAAAAATTGCACCTTTATCACGTAACTGCCCCACCACAAATTTGTTATGGACGACTTCATTGCGCACATAAATGGGCGCACCAAATTTTTCCAGGGCTTGTTCAACAATAATGATGGCACGGTCCACCCCGGCACAAAAGCCGCGTGGGTTGGCCAAAACGATGTCTGGTGAAGCTTGTGTTTGCATAAACTGTATTCCGAGAAGGAGGCTGCTGTATTTGCGCGATGTGTGACCAAGTCAACCACAAGGCCTGTCAGGCATCAGGTATAATCTGCGTTTTGTCGCTAACAATACTCATCAGTTATGAAAAATACGGCTACCTTGCTGATTACCTGCCCCGATACCAAAGGGATTGTGGCGGCGATTGCGCAATTTTTGTACGAGCACAATGCCAATATTTTACACGCAGACCAGCATCAGGATGCGGAAAATAATCTGTTTTTGATGCGTGTAGAGTGGGACCTGACCAATTTCAACG
>CAKZJM010000388.1 GCA_936943315.1 uncultured Methylophilus sp.
AGAACAAGGTGCAGATGTTTAGCGGCCTGCTGGCGCAGCAACTGGGCGAACGCAACGAGATTGAATACGGCCTGGGCCATGCCTTGCAACGGCAGGAGCTGATGCTGTATTACCAGCCGCAGATCAATATGCAACATGGCAATATCAGCGCACTCGAGGCGTTGATCCGCTGGCAACACCCCGAACGTGGCCTGATTCCGCCTGACGAGTTTATCCCGGTGGCCGAAGAAACCGGCCACATTTTTGCCATCGGCGAATGGGTATTGCAAACGGCTTGCCAGAAAATCAAGTCCATGCAGACCGAGTGGGGCTATCTGGTGCCGATTGCGGTCAATGTATCGCCGATCCAGTTTTTACGCGGTAATCTGGTAGAAACCGTGCAGCGTGTGTTACGCCAAGAACGCGTGCCGCCACACCTGATCACGCTGGAAGTCACCGAGAATGCCCGCTTCAAGGATGAAGCGATGTTCACGCGCACGCTCGAACAACTCAAGGCGCTGGGCGTGTGCATTGCCATTGACGATTTTGGCATCGGCTATTCAAACATGGCCTACCTCAAGAACTACCCGATAGACGAATTAAAAATCGACAAGGCGTTTGTGCAAGACCTGGAACAGAGTGTGACCAATGGCAATATCCTGCTGGCGTTAATTAACCTGGGCAAGAGCTTGCATAAATCAGTCACGGCAGAAGGCATAGAAAACGAATACCAGCATCGATTCTTGCTGCACAGCGGGTGCGATGTGGGGCAAGGCTACTACTACAGCCGACCGTTATCAGATGAAGCGCTGGCGGAGTTTATGCGGGACCAGCAACCAAAATTCGATCATTTGCAGCAAGTGGCCAGGTAACCCTGGCCCTCGCTGTTTTTACTGAAGACGTTATCAGGCGACCGTATGTTCGATTTCCGGTAAAGCTTCGTGCTTGATGGCGGCTTCAAATGCCGTCAACCGTTTATACACCGAGAGCAACTCGACGATGGTGGTCCAGGAGTTGACGAGATATTGAAACGAATTGCTGACCTGGGAGAATGCAGTCAGGATTTGTTGCAGGATACCAAAGGTGATTTTACCGGCCGCAATGGTTGGCACCAGAATCAGGTAAGCGAAAATATTATCTGCCTGCAAATACAAGCTACGCGCCACGTTGAAATACATATAGTGGAAATACAGGCGGAAATAGTTTTTACGCACATCGGCAAACAACGCGGTGAGGGTCTGCGGTTGAGCGCGCTCAACGTTATCCTCGCCATACACCAGCTCCTTACGATAAGCCGCTTCTACCCGCTGGTTCCTGAACTCCAGCCCTGGCAACTTGATCCCCACCGCAGCCAGCAATAAGGTGCCAAACACTGACCAGGCAATGGCCGCTGTGAATAATGGCGCAGGCACGGCGCCAAACACTGGCAACTCGCTGACATAAGAAGACAGGCTCCAGAGCACAGGCAAAAAGGCAAACAGGGTCATCACCGCTTCAACCATGGAGACGCCCAGGCCTTCCATGATGGTGGCAAAACGCATGGTATCTTCCTGCACCCGCTGCGAAGCACCCTCAATCTTGCGCACCTGCGGCCATTGGCTGGTATAAAAATCGTTCATGGCCGTGCGCCAGCGGAAAATATAATGGCTGACAAAAAACTTGGTAATGACATAAATAAAGATCGCCACGAAGGCAATTTCGGAAAACTGCAACATCAGGGTGTATAACTCAGCAGTAGTCACCTTGGAGTTAGGCGACAACGCTGCTTGGACCGCATCGAAAAACGGCCTGCGCCAGTTATTCAATGCCACAGATACCTGCACCGAGTAGTAGGTAGAAAACAAAATAAAGGCCGATCCGACAATCGACCACCATTGCCAGCGGCTGGGTTTGAACTGAAACCAGAACAAGGCAAACAAGGCCACGCTCAAGGCATAGTAGGCATAAAACAGCTTGAACGAATCGGTGACAAAATGCCCCAGGCCAATCACGGGCGTTTCTTCTGCCATATTCAGGCCAAAGGCGGCACCCATGCTGGCCGAATACTCGAACCACACACCACAGCACACCACCGCCCATACAATGACAGAGGGCCAGAACCAGCGGGAATTAGGAAAAAAGGATTTGAACATAGCGATTTTTCTTTATAGATGTTCTTGAATGATTGTTGCAACAATGTTCCGTGAGTGTATTGACTCTTGTGCCGCCCTGCAACAAAAAAGCCTCGCTAGCGAGGCTTTTTCAAAGTTTGGAACAAATACAGGAATTAAGTACGGTTACCGCGGAAGCAACAATCCACTGGCGAGTTTGACTTGTACCCGGCACGCATCAACCGGGCTTGGGCATTCACATTAGCTGTGTGATGCGGCCGTTTTTTGTAGACAGCCTCTTTTTTCACCTCAACCGATTTTGTGACCATTGCTGTCTTTTGCGGCTCAACTGCAGCCTCGGCAGCAGACACTGGCATTAGTACACCAGAGTCAGCGACAGAAGGCTCAGCGGCAGCAGAGTCTGTGACCGCTACGGTTTTGAGCAATTGATCATCTGCCGTCGTACTGTGCTCAAAAGTGAACATCATCAGCGCCAGCACGTTCAGGCAGATCAACTTGGGAAGCATATAGGATTTAGTGTGTCTCATTGAATTATTATTTCCTTTCTCAGGCCTTATCGTAGTGGGCAACGACTGACAACATATGTAGGCGACGGCTTATTTCACTGTCAGAAAATCCTTACAGATTGCTTTGTACAGAAAACATTTTCGCGGCAAGCTGGTCAGACACTCTACAGTGGCGCATGATGACCACTGATTTCCACTGAAGCGATTTTTTTGAGGGAGTCCTGATGAAGCCATTGCTGCTATTACCAACAATATTAATGAGTATTGGCCTTGCCCAGGCACAGCCCTCCATCGTCGATACACTGGAGCTGGGTCATTCGATTGTCATGGTCACCACCGACTTGCCGGATGGCTCCAACGGTAGAGGCTCCGGGGTGGTCGTCAGCCCCGAATATGTCGCGACCAATTGCCATGTGATTGCCAATAGCAAAGGCGTTAACATTGCAAAATTCAGGGATGGCTATCAACCGATTGGCCTCAAGGCCAGCTGGAAACGCGATATCTGCCTGCTCAAGTTTGATCCTTTACCGTTCAAGCCTATTCCCATGCGTGACAGCAAAACCCTGCAATATGAGGAAGAGGTCTTTAGCATGAGTTTTCCGGCGGGGGCGCCAGTACCACAGATTTCTTACGGTGCGATCAAGGGCGTTTACCCCTTTGACGGCAGCTTGATTGTGCGCTCAAGTGCTTCTTTTTACATGGGGTCCAGCGGGGGCGCCCTGTTTGACCAAAATTTTAACTTGATTGGATTAACCACTTTTAAAAGCCCTGGCCACCAGGCGTTTTATTACAGCTTGCCTGTGGAGTGGATCAAAGAGTTGATGGAATCCCCAGAAATCACTTCGCTCAAAACCAATGACGTCCCCTTTTGGGCGCTGCCGCTGGAGCAACGGCCTTATTTCATGCAGGTGGTCCTGCCTTATCAGAACTCAGACTGGACCACGCTCAAGGCGATTTCTGACCAGTGGGCAAAAATGGAACCCGCCTCCGCAGATGCCTGGTATTTTATGGGCCTGGCTGAAGAAGGGTTGAAACACTACGCACAGGCCGAGCAGGATTTTAAACAGGCGTATGCGCTCAACCAGCGCGATTATGACGCCATGCTCGCCCTGTCACGGGTGGCTTTTATCCAAAAAGACCTCAGCACCCTGGAGTCTTTACAAGCTGCGATCAGTGCCGTGGATAAAGAACAGGGCGATCAGGTGGCGCAGCAGATTCTCAAGTTAAAGCAAGGTGGTTAAGCGCGATGGCCGCACCGGCTTAGCGTTCGCCCCATAACAGAATCAGCATGCAGAGGATGACCAGCAGCGTGATGTGTTTGCGTAACTGGTAAAACCAACGCTCAATCACCCCATCGGCGGCGAGTTGGCGGTCAATGAACAGCAAGGCGATAAAACACGTGATCTGAATCAGGAACTGGGTGACAGGCACCAGGAACAACAGCGACAGCCATGCCAGGATCGCCAGCAGGTTACTGGACACCAGCAAGTTGATGCGCGCCTCCTGGCTATGGGTGAGATATACACCCCAATGAATACCCGATAAGAACGAAATAATCACCGCGCCATAGGTCAGCGACAAGTAAGTCGTGTGGTATTCTGCCATGCCTGCAAACTGCGCCACCACCGCCGCAATAAAGGGGATGGCGCCTAGCGCTGCCAGACTTTTTGCCCAAAGGATCTGCATCCGTTGCATATTCATTTTTCCTTTTTTAACGAACCGCTGGCAATGCCGAGACGGTTTGATTTTCAGCCAAGGAACTAATCCCCTATGGCACTGACTCATGCTTGTCATCATACAACCATTATGGATACATCATTATGCTTCACCCACGTTTATCACGCATCACAGCGAGTATGGCCATCACAATGTTCAGTGCAGCCGCCGAGGCGGAATCTCGCATTGACCGCCAGACAGAAACCGCTGTGCCACGTGCGCAAAACCTTTACGGGCTAGGCGTGGGGGTATTGCCACGGACCTCAGGCTCAGACGAATACCGCGCGCTGGTATTGCCGATTATTAACGCCAATTACGGTGACCGTTTTTTTGTCAACGCCTTGCAGGCAGGTGCCTGGCTGCTAGACAGCGAAGATCAGCGTTTGCGGTTTGGCCTGTCGGCTGAAGCCAAGTTTGGCTGGGATGCCAGCAAGGGCGACCGCACGCGTGGGATGGATGACCGAGATTTTTCAATTTTTGTCGGCCCCTTGCTGCGCTGGCAAACAGACTACGGCACTTTTAACATACAGTGGACCACGGATGCCAGTGGCAACAGCAATGGCCAGCAGTTCCAGGTGCAATATATCAAGAGCCTGATCCGCTCACCTCAATTACGCCTGAACGGGATGGTGGGGGCCACGTGGAATAGCGAGAAATTCAACAATTACTACTTTGGGGTGCACCGCAACGAAGTGACTGCCACCCGGCCATTTTACCGTGCCGGTTCTGGCGTTGAATTCCAGTTAGGGGCTAATGGCGTCATCCCCACCATAAAAGATCACTCGCTGCTGTTTGGTGCATTTATCACCCGCCTGAGCAATGCGCAGAATGACAGCCCAATCACCGAAACCAGAATCCAGCCCATGGCTTATGTCGGCTACAGCATCCCTTTTTAAATGAGCATGCTCAGCGGCCCTGAGCATTAAAAAATTGCCAGATCACATCATTGGCGGAGATGGCACTGGATCCAGCCTCGCCGCCCCTGGGCTTGCTGCCACCAGGCCAAGAGTGGCCCCCGCCTTCCGTCACGCACAGTTGCACCGGGGCCAGGCCGCCACGGTGGATTTCGCAGTAAGCCCCTGGCACCTCCAGAATACGTTCAGCCTGCGGGTTGGCCTGATTGATTTGAACCCATTTCTGGATAGTGGCAGGCACTGAATTAAAGCTGACATCGGCCATGGATTGTTGACCTTTACCGCCCTCAAACGGCACATGATCATCATCTTTGGCGTGGATGTGTAATACCGCCACGGGCTTGGAGGGCTGACAGCGCTGCGTATTATCAGTGCCCGCAACGGCGGCGATGGCACTGATGGTGACAGATAACTCGCAAGCCAACCGATAAGACATCATGCCTCCGTTGGACATGCCATCGGCAAAAATACGCTTGCTATCTACCTCTGCACGCTGCTGCATATCCTCAATGATGGCGCGGATCACCGCCACATCATCGCTTTGTTTTTTCACTGCAGGCCCGCAGCAGTTACCTGCATTCCAGGTGGCAAACTTACCCCCTGGCAGGCGGCTATAACCATTAGGGAACACCACAATGTATCCATATTTTTCGGATGCCGACAGTTGGTGGTAAAACCGCTCACTGGCTTGCACCTGCATATTGCCCATGCCACCATGCAACACCAGCACCATGGGTAAGGCCTTACCAGGTTGCGATTGCGTTGGCACATGGGCCAGGTAAGGGCGTTTATCGCCATGCATGCTAACGGAAAACTCATAATCACCTGCTGCGAGCGTTGCCAGCACATTGCCAGAAAAGCACAGCAAACACAGCCACACACTGTAAACTAGACATTTAGAAAGATGCATACAGGCTCCTGGCAAACAAATGGTTAGCATACATGAACGCGGCTGCGAGAGGCCTTGTTGACCAACACTCAAGCGATATTGATAAAAAAGATGCAACATTCGACCCCAGCCCCAACATTCACTGTAGGCATCCTGCTCGCAGGCGGTTTTTCGCGCCGGTTTGGTCCGCAAAACAAGCTCACGCAACGGCTGCCTGATGGCGAAATATTGGGCATACGCGCCGCCCAAACACTGATTGCGGCCTTGCCTGAATCGATTGCCGTGGTGCGCGAGGAGGCCCCTGACTTCACTGCAAGCGTGGCCGCCTTGGGATACAGGGTTGTGAACTGCAACGCCGCACATCAACTGATGGCAGACAGCCTGAAACTGGGCATTGCGTCTGCACAGGCGGCTTTTCCGCGGCTTTCCGGGCTGGTGATTGCGCTGGCCGATATGCCATTTATTCAAAGTGAAACGATACGACTAGTGGCTGACGGACTAGCTCGCGCGGATATTGTCCAACCAGTCATGCAGGGTCAACCTGGGCATCCGGTCGGGTTTGCCAGCCGCTTGATTCCAGAACTCATGACGATTGAAGGTGACCAGGGCGCACGGGATGTGCTACGCGCGCATCAGGCAGACATTTTGCGGCTGGAGTGCCAGGATAGCGGCATTTTAAAAGACATCGATACGCCAGCAGATTTGGCTTGAGCTAGTGGCCTGACCAGGTGACCTGACCTTGCGATCTCACTTAGGCCACTGCGCGCTTAACCTCTGAATGCGCCACGCCCGCCACTTGCAGTTGCGAACGCACCTGGATCAATTCAGCCAAGATAGAGACCGCAATCTCCGCCGGAGTGCGGCTACCAATCCGCAAACCGACCGGCCCATGCAAGCGGTTGACCTCCTGCTCGCTTAAATCAAAACTGCGCAAACGCTGCTTGCGCTTTTCCTGGTTTTTGACCGAGCCCAGCGCCCCCACGTAGAAAGCTTCTGACTTAAGCGCCTCAAGCAAAGCCATATCATCCAGCTTGGGATCATGCGTGACGGCGACAATCGCAGTATGCGTGTCTGGTGCAATCTCCAGCACCACATCATCCGGCATACCGGGCAACCAGTCTGCGCCCTCTACATGCCATTCGGCTCGCATTTCTTCGCGCGGGTCACAGATCGTGACATGAAAATCCAGCGCTTGTGCCATGGCGGCCAGCACCGAACCGAGTTGATTGGCACCAATCACCAACAAACGCCATTGCGGACCAAAATAGCTGTGAAACCAGTCATCTTCGAGATACGGCAGACCTTCTGGCAACACCAGAGTGTGGCGCACCTCGCCACTGTGCAAATGGACTGACCGCTTCAACAAACGCCGTTGTGCCAAGCTGTCTAGCATGGGCGCCAATTGTGTGACATCTGCCAGCGGCTCGGCAAAAATCTTGAGTTGCCCGCCACACGGAATGCCAAACCGCTGTGCTTCCGCCTGGTTGATGCCATATTCAAGAATGGCAGGCTGCGCTGGCAATTGCTGATGCCTGGCTTTATCTGCCAGATCATCTTCAATGCAGCCGCCGGAGACTGAACCTACCAGATGACCGTCTTCACGCACCACCAAAATGGCCCCCGGCAAGCGCGGCGCCGAGCCCCAGGTCTGGATGACCGTGAACAGGTGCGCACGATAGCCTTGTTGTAGCCACTCACTGGCGCGTTGCAGTACTTCCCAATCTGACGACTGCATAGAGTTAAGCCAATTGATCGCCTATGGGCAGACGGCGCAAACGCTTGCCGGTCGCAGCAAACACTGCATTGGCCACCGCTGGTGCCAGGGGTGGCACGCCAGGCTCGCCGACACCGCCCATCTTTTCAGTGCTCGGCACAATATGCACCTCCACTTTGGGCATATCTTTCATGCGCAACACCTGATAGTCGTGGAAGTTGGACTGTACCACCTGCCCCTCTTTAAAGCTGATTTCGCTGCTTAGCGCCGCCCCCAGGGCAAAAGCCACACAAGACTCCATTTGCGCTTTCACACCATCCGGGTTGACCGCCAGGCCGCAATCAATGGCGACGACCACGCGATGCACCTTAACCTCGCCTTTAGTGACCGAGACTTCGGCCACTTCTGCCACATAGCTGCCAAACGATTCATGCACGGCAATGCCGCGGAATACACCTGCTGGCAGCGGCTTGCCCCAGCTCGCCTTATCGGCGGCCAGGTTCAAGGCGGCCAGATGGCGCGGATGGTCTTTGAGCAACTGGCGTCTGTAGGCGAGCGGATCCTGCTTGCTGGCATGTGCCAGCTCATCAATCAGGCTTTCCATCACGAAACCGGAGTGGCTATGCCCCACTGAGCGCCACCACAATACCGGCACATCGCTGGGCACGGAATGCAGGTGCACCTGATGATTGGCCGTGCCTTTCACGTAAGGGGAATCTGCCACGCCTTCAACCGAAGTCGCATCAATACCATCCTTGATCATGACACCCTCAAATGGGGTCCCTTTGATGATAGACTGCCCCACCAGCGTGTGCTGCCATGCCAGCGGCTTGCCTTGTTTGTCCAACGCCACACTGGCGCGGTGCACAAACATCGGACGGTAAAAACCGCCTTTGATGTCGTCTTCACGGCTCCAGACTGTTTTCACAGGCAATCCGGCCGCTTTAGCGACTTCAACCGCCTCGGAAACAAAGTCCGCCCGCGGGTTGGCACGACGGCCAAAGCCACCGCCCAAAAACTGGGTGTGGATGTTGACTTGTTCTGGCTTCAGGCCCAGGATTTTGGCCGCAGCGGCCTGGTCTGTGGTCTGCATCTGCGTGCCGGTCCAGATCTCGCAACCATGATCCGAAATTTTCACTGCGCAATTTAACGGCTCCATCGGTGCATGAGAGAGGTAAGGCAGCACATACTCTACATTCACAGTGTGCTTGGCCTGCTTGCTGGCACTGGCCACATCCCCGGCTTTGGCGGCTTGTACGCCAGGTTGTTGCGCCAGCGCCTGGTATTGTTTCACCAAGGCGGCTGAATCTGGTTTGTCATGTCCGGCCAGGTCCCACTCCAGCTTGAGCGCTTCGCGGCCTTGCTTGGCGGCCCAGTAATGCTCGGCAATCACCGCCACGCCGGTCGGCACCTTGACCACGTTGATCACGCCCGGCACCTTGCGTGCAGCGGTATCATCCACGCTTTTAAGTTGGGTTCCAAACACCGGCGCACGGGCGACCATCGCCACCTTCAACCCGTCAAACTGCACATCCTGGCCAAACTTG
>CAKZJM010000389.1 GCA_936943315.1 uncultured Methylophilus sp.
AGGCATGTATTCCGCCAGCAAACATGCGGTCAAAGGGTTTACCGATGCGTTGCGCGTCGAAGTCCAGGAGATGGACCAGGCACCGATTTCCATTACCCTGATACAGCCAACGGCGGTCAATACGCCTTATCCGCAGCATGCCAAAAACTACATGAACAAAGAACCCAAACTGCCGACCCCACAGATTGACCCTGTCGAGGTCGCAAATGCCATTCTGGATGCAGCCACCAGCATCACGCACCATATTAAGGTCGGCATGATGTCCAAGCTCAACACCACGATGCAAAACCTGATGCCTACGCTGGCTGAAAAAATGTCAGCCAAGCAGGCCAACCGCCAGCACTATGATGAAGCGCCGAGAAAGCCCGCGGGGACCTTGTATCAAGCCAGCGATGACGGCCATATTCATGGCAGTGGTGGCATAGTCACACACTAGGCAATGCACAACTGACAGCCCCATCAGACAGCGGCCCATAAGCCACCTGACAGGTTGGAAGTATGATGGAATGGTTGAGACCCACAATTCAAAACTTTTGGGAGTGAACTCTCAAAGGGTTGGACAATAAGCGGTGGCGCCTGTGGGTGCCACTGTTGCTTTATGTCCAGTAGCAATATGCTCTCTAGCCTTAGGCTAAAGCTATATGCCTTTCAAACTGTGCCTCCAGGTATTCCCGCAACATCCTCATCATCGGTGATAGCTGCCTTCGATCAGGGCAAATCATATATAGCGGAACGGTTTCCCCGACCCACTCATCACAGAGCACTTGCAAGCGTCCTTTGGCAATATCCTCCACCACATCCAGCCGTGATCGATAACAGATACCATAGCCCTCCAACGCCCAACGATGGATGGCATCAGAGTCATCCGTTGTTCGGTTACCATTCACAGCAATAGTGACCGTTTTACCGGCTTGTGTGAATTGCCATTGGTTGTACAACATATCCCCGACCATCAGGCACAGGCAGTTCCTGCCAGTCAGATCATAGGGGCTGTTCAGATTGCCGTGATATTCAAGATAAGCAGGTGACGCACATAACACACGCCGGTTATCCTTTACCAACGGTAATGCCACCATGCCCGAGTCTGATGGCTTGCCGTAGCGAATGGCGAGGTCCACGGGGTCACGATACATGTTGGCGATACGGTCCGACAATTGCACGCGCAGCCGAATGCCTGCATATTGCGACTGGAAAGCATCCAGCCATGGCATGATCACATTTCTACCCAAGTCTGAAGGCATGGAAATTTGCAAATCACCACTGATCACCAGGCGACCAGCCAACGCTTCTTCTTCGGCCATCTGTAGTTCTGCCAGCAAGGTGCGGCAACGTGACAAAAACTGCTCGCCTTCTACAGTCAACCGCATGCTGCGTGTCGTACGCACAAACAGCATCACGCCCAGATCCGACTCCAGTCTTTTTAATGCCGCACTGGTGACCGCTGGCGACAAATCAAGCTTGCGGGCGGCGGCCGAAAGTCCACCGCTATCTGCAGTACAGACAAATATTTCCAAATCGGCCAGGTTTCTTATTTTCATTTATTTTTTGAAAGTAATTCAAATAAATGCCAGTTTATCAACATTAAAAAATAAATAATACTGGTATCACTTTCAACATTCACGGAAACCTCATCATGAAATCAGTTGCCTTTCGCCAACCCCTGCCAATAACTCATGCAGATGCCTTGATGGATATTGTGCTCGAAGATCCTGTAGCAACAGGTCACGACTTACTGGTCGAAGTGCAGGCAATTTCGGTGAATCCTGTAGATGTTAAAAAACGTATCAGCACTCAAATTAATAGCGATGAATGGAAAGTCCTCGGCTGGGATGCAGCAGGGATTGTGCATGCAGTCGGACCAGACGTCAGCCTCTTTAAGCCTGGGGATCGCGTTTGGTATGCCGGGTCCATCACACGCCCAGGCAGCAATAGCGAATTGCAATTAGTAGACGAACGCATCGTCGGCAGAATGCCGCGCACACTGGACTTTTCCGCCGCCGCTGCTTTACCGCTGACTAGCCTGACCGCCTGGGAAATGTTGTTTGACCGCTTTGGCATCGTGCAGGACGCAACGCCTTTAGCGAAATCGCTGCTGATTATCGGCGCAGCCGGTGGTGTGGGCTCCATCATGACACAACTGGCGCGTCGCCTGACAGGCCTGACTGTGATTGGCACCGCTTCGCGGCCTGAAACACAAGCCTGGGTCAAACAGGCAGGCGCCCATCATGTGATTAACCATCACGAACCACTGGCACCACAACTTGCAGAGATCGGCATCCCGCATCCTGATTATGTGATAAGCCTGACGCATACCGACCAGCATTTTGACCAGATTGCAGAAGTCATTGCGCCACAAGGCAAGTTTGGCCTCATTGATGATCCTGATTTCTTTGATGTGCGCAAACTCAAACTGAAAAGTGTGTCGCTACATTGGGAGCTGATGTTTACGCGCGCCATGTTCCATACCGAAGACATGACCAGGCAACACGACATCCTGACCGCCGTGGGCGATCTGGTGGATGAAGGTATCCTGACCACCACGGTGGCGGAGCATTTTGGCACCATCAATGCCAGCAACCTCAAACGCGCACATGCTTTGCTTGAGTCGGGCAAGTCACGCGGAAAAATCGTACTTGAAGGCTTTTGATTTAACACCTAGTTATTTGGAAGAATCATCATGAATACACTACGCACCAGCTTCAATCTGGTTTCTCCAACTCT
>CAKZJM010000390.1 GCA_936943315.1 uncultured Methylophilus sp.
GTTCTACGATCATATCCAGTGTGCTGTTCACCCCTTCAATGATCTTGCGGAAGTCGCCATTGTGTTTGTTGACATCAGCACGGACCGTGATGCGGCCATCTTTGGCAGACTCAGCCAACAGGTCAGTATCTGCCACCAACGCATTCACTGCTTCAATGCTGGTGTTCAGGTTGTTGATGATTTGGTTGTAGTCGCCTGGGTAGTGTTCTGAAATCTTAGCCGGGATATTGCCTTTAGCAATATTATCCAGATACTCAGAAGTCACAGTCAGTGGTTTAACTACCGCATCCAGCGTGCCATTCAGGCCTTCAATCACTTTACGGAAATCACCGTTGTGTTGCTCAATATCGGCACGGGTAGACAGTTGACCATCTTGTGCAGCTTGCGCAAGTTTATTGGCATCTGCCACCAAGGCATTGACCGCCGCAATACACGTATTGAGGTTATTGATGATCAGGCTGTAATCGCCTTGATACTGTTCAGTGATGCTGCTTGGAATAATGCCTTTGGCAATATTATCCAGATAGCTGGAGGTCACGTTCAATGGTTTCACCACGGCATCCAGCGTATTGTTCAGGCCCTCTACAATCGCGCGGAAATCGCCTTGATGCTGGCTTGCATCCGCACGGGTAGACAAACGGCCTTCAACCGCAGCATGTGCCAGCTCGTCGGCATCATTGACTAGGCGTTTGATATTGCTGCGCACCTGCTCAATGGCTTCGTTCACAAAGGCTTTTTTGCCTGGGAACTGCTCCAGAGGCATGTCGAGATTACCTTCACCAAAGGCTTTTACCACCTCAATCGCGCTGCGGTTCATGGCGATGTGACCCGCCACCATTTTATTAATGCCAGCGGCCATTTCAGAGTAACCACCTTTAAAGCGATTTTGGTCAACGGTGCAATCAATATCACCTTCGTCGTGTTGCTGGCTGACATAGTTCAGGGATTGAACCAAACCATCTAATGTACGTTGCAACACACGGATAGAGTAAGCCACACTGGATTTGTCATCTGCGGGCAACTCAATTTTCTGGTTCAGGTTACCCTCAACAAAGTTATGGGCAATCACGGTCAACTCAGCAGGTTCCATACCCAGCTGTTTGAACAGGTTACGTTTGATATAAAAGCCTAGCGACACAACGCCTGCCAATACCGCAAGTGCAATGCCCATCAACATCAGCACCGCATTCTTCTTCACGGCCGCTGCTTGATCAGCACTTTCTTTTGCCAGCTGATTATTAAATTGTCTGTGTGCGCGAATGGCGCTTTGTACGCCTTCAATAGCAGCCTGATTGGCCAGCAACACATCACGGGCTTCTGTTTTCTTGTTTGACAAGGAAAGTGTTAATGCGCTGCCGCCCAACTCGTCATAGATTTTGATTGCAGCATAATCCTGAGCGAGTAATTTTTTGTCTTGCTCGTCACTGATGAAGTTGTCATAGCGTTTTAGTGCAGCCATCAATCGGCCGTGCGTTTCTGCCACTTGTTTTTCAATGACCTGCATTTTGTCATTGTCTGTGTTCAGCATATGCTGCCAGATCAGGCTATTCAGTTTTTCAAATTCACTTAGCGTGTCATCTAATATTTCAACGCTAGGCGCCGCCATTTCATTCGCGAAATTGGTGTATTTAAACACCCGTTCTGTTTGAAAAAAGCTAATTCCGGCCAACAGGAACAATCCCAATGCTGTCACGGCAATCAGAATGTACATTCTTTTAGCAACACTCATAATTTAGACTCCACAATCCATAATGTTTTTAGCCCTTTATTGGCTTTCTTCTATTTTCTACTAATGCTTCTACCCAGTATTGGCTGATAAAGAGGCTTTTTGCGGCTCTTTTTCGACTCAAGTTTTTTGAGTGGCCAATCGGGTTTTAATGGCTGACTTTATAAAAAATCCCCCAAAAAGGGGGACTCGCTGTCAAAATTCAGGTAATTACTTTTTCGCTTTGGAAGCGTCAGCAACTTCTACCTTTTTCTTAGCAGCACTGGCCTCTGCAACTGCATCGCCTTTCATATGTGAAGAAGTCAGCTCAGCACTACCCTCTTCATAACAAACGCGACCCATCATTGACACTGTGCATACTTCTGCGGCAAACGTAGGTGCAGAAAGCGTGGACAATGCAACGATAGACAGGGCTGTTTTCAAAGTTTTTTTCATAAAGTCTCCATACAATTTCAAAGAATGGTGGTTATTGTTACCACCTAATCACTTTTACGGCGATTTCGGCCCAATCTTTAGCTTAAATAACCGTTTTAATGACTTAAATACAATAAAAAACCGACTGTGAAATCAGTCGGTTTTTCTATTTATATCAATGATTTAGAACTCTTCCCAGTCGTTATCATCGGTGCCGCTTTTGGCTCTGGCCGGTGGGGCAGAATAAGCGGGTCGCGATTTCTCTATGGGCGCCGAGGATGGCCCGGTTCGCGATGAGCTATGCCCTCCGCCTGGCCGTGAGGCAGGCGCACTCACCGAATGCGGTTTAAAGCTGGCGACCTTATGGCTGACGCCGCTACTAATCTTCCCTTCCAGCTTGAACTGGCTGATGGCATCTGCCAGCTGATTCGCCTGATCAACCAGCGACTCAGCTGCTGCGGCTGCCTCTTCTACCAAGGCCGCATTCTGCTGGGTAGTTTCATCCATGCTGGTCACAGCCTGGTTCACCTGATCAATGCCGGTCGTCTGCTCAGTAGACGCCGCTGAAATCTCGCTAATAATGTCTGCCACACGCTGCACGGAAGAAACAACCTCTTCCATGGTGTTACCGGCATTCTCAACCAGTTTGGTGCCTTCTGTGGTTTTATTCACAGAGTCGGTAATCAGCT
The DNA here is from genome assembly GCA_936943315.1 of uncultured Methylophilus sp. Lineage (GTDB taxonomy): Bacteria > Pseudomonadota > Gammaproteobacteria > Burkholderiales > Methylophilaceae > Methylophilus. Next base: position 2,830 of record CAKZJM010000390.1, read on the forward strand.
CTTTAATCTCTTTTGCAGCACTGGCTGAACGTTGTGCCAGGTTACGTACTTCCCCTGCCACCACCGCAAAGCCACGGCCCTGCTCGCCTGCACGTGCAGCTTCCACCGCAGCGTTCAAGGCCAGGATATTGGTCTGGAAGGCAATCCCGTCAATGACCGAGATGATGTCCTCGATCTTCTTGGCACTTTCGTTAATCGCACTCATGGTCGCGACCACTTCGTTCACCACTTCACCGCCTTTAACAGCGACGCCTGAAGCAGTCAGTGCCAGCTGGTTCGCCTGTTTAGCGTTCTCAGCGTTTTGTTTCACGGTAGAGGCCAATTCTTCCATGCTGGCCGCAGTTTGTTCCAGGCTGGACGCCTGTTGCTCTGTACGGGCAGACAAGTCTGAGTTCCCGCTGGAGATTTCGTTAGCCGCTGTGGTAATGGTTTCCACGGCTTCTGTGACGGCAATAATCGGTTCTACGATCATATCCAGTGTGCTGTTCACCCCTTCAATGATCTTGCGGAAGTCACCATTGTGTTTGTTGACATCAGCACGGACCGTGATGCGGCCATCTTTGGCTGATTCGGCCAACAGGTCAGCATCAGAAACCAGTGCATTCACCGCAGCGATACACGTATTCAGGTTATTCTTAAGCGCATTAAAGTCACCGTTGTAATGATCGGTGATTGTGTCTGGAATATCGCCTTTGGAGATACGGTCTACGTAGTTTGCAGCGACATTCAATGGGCCAATAACAGAATCGAGCGTGTTGTTCACGCCTTCTACGATCTTGCGGAAGTCGCCATTGTGTTTGGCGGCGTCTGCACGGGTAGACAACTGGCCATCCACCGCTGCTTGTGACAGCATGTTGGCATCTGCAATCAGGGCGTTGACAGCATCAATACACTGGTTGAGGTTGTCTTTAATCGCATTAAAGTCACCGTTGTAATGATCGGTAATCTTGGCCGGGATATGGCCTTGTGAAATGTCAGCCACATATTTCGCAGCCACATTCAATGGGTTGATCACGGCATCCAGTGTGTCATTGACACCCTGGACAATCTTGCGGAACTCACCTTGGTGATGGCTGGCATCTGCACGGGTAGACAAGCGGCCTTCAACGGCGGCCTGCACTAATTGATCAGTATCGCCCACCAGGCGTTTGATATTGCTACGCACCTGCTCAATCGCTTCGTTCACAAAGGCTTTTTTGCCTGGGAACTGCTCCAAAGGCATGTCGAGATTACCTTCACCAAAGGCTTTTACCACCTCAATCGCGCTGCGGTTCATGGCGATGTGACCCGCCACCATTTTATTAATGCCAGCGGCCATTTCAGAGTAACCACCTTTAAAGCGATTTTGGTCAACGGTGCAATCAATATCACCTTCGTCGTGTTGCTGGCTGACATAGTTCAGGGATTGAACCAAACCATCCAATGTACGTTGCAAACCCACAATAGAATAAGCCACGCTGGATTTATCACCCTCGCTGAGCTTGATCTTCTGGTTCAGGTTGCCTTCTACCAGATTGCGTGCAACCTGGTTTAATTCGTCGGGCTCAATGCCGAGTTGTGCGCGCAAGCGTTTGGAAATCAATACGCCAAATGCCACAATCGCAGACAAACAGATCAATGCAATAATCACGGACTGCCACACTGCATGTGTTTTGATCTCGGCGGCATGTGCAGCCATGGTCAGACTGGATTGCTGGTTATACACCATGTGCTCGTCCAGTTTGTCGGCAATTTCAATGGCCAGTTTATCTGCATCTTTCAACGCCGCTGGTGCTTCAGGTGCGCTCACATCAGACAAACGCAATACCGCAGCCATTTGTTCAAAGTAGCGGTTAAGCATGGTTTGTTCAGCCGTCAACAATGCCTGGTCTTTGCTATCAGAAATCAGCTTTTCGTAGCTCGACATCGCCTCTACCACGACTTTTTTGCGTTCCTCGATTTGCGAGGCCAGCTTTGCTTTATCCGCAGGGGTGGTTGCACTGACATGACGTAGCACATTCAGGCGTAATTTCTGATAATAGTTTTCAGCTTTGGCAAGCTCTAAAATACTAGGAATAATGTTGACATTGGCCTGGTTGGTCGTGTCATACACTTTAACGATCTCGTTAATAGTGACTCCGATAAGAATCACCATTGCTAGTGCGCAAGTGGCGATCAGTAGATACATCCGTTTTGCAATTGTCATCATCAATTCCTAAATTTAAAGATGGATTAAGCATTAGATTTTCACGCGTAAATTATGGCAAAAATGCGCCTCATAGCATGCGTGAATAAAACACGGAATCACAGGCTAATTCTTGTGACTCATTTGCATGTTTTAACAAGAAAAAAGCTGGCAAAAAAGCCAGCTTTTGCGAGGGGTGCACAGTGTGTGCATTCAGTATTTTTATGGGTTTATTGCGGATAACCGATGATGGCAGATGCCCACAACAAGAAACCTTCAATCAGCGTGTCGACCACTTTGATAAGAAATGTTGTCATGGGCATGTTCCTTTACATGAAAACCACCTGGTTAAAATTCTTCCCAATCCTGATTATCGGTGCCGGTTTTTGCCGCCTTAGGCTGGTAATTTGCTGGCTGGCTAGCTGCGGCAGGGTTGGCTGCACCGGCTGC
>CAKZJM010000391.1 GCA_936943315.1 uncultured Methylophilus sp.
CCCGCCGTTACCACGGGTTGCTGACGGCCTCATTGCCAACGCCGCTGGGGCGCATCGTCATGTTAAACCATCTCTCAGAGCAGGTGATTCGAGCTGATGGCATGCGGATAGACCTCACTGCCGAGGAGTTTAGCGGCCGCCGATTGCATATGCCCGGGTCTCAGTATTTAAAAGAATTTCGCCTTGAAATGGGCTTGCCGATCTGGCGCTACGATATTGATGGCATGATCCTGGAAAAGCGCGTGCTGATGCCTTATGGACAGAATACGGCGCATATTACTTACGAGTTGATAGAAGGTGACCTGCTACAAATTGAACTGCGTCCTTCTATTCATTTCCGCCCGCAAGAAGCCACGGTAGAACGCGAGTTCGCAAAAGAGTACACCCTGGTCGTCAAAGATGACCTGTTCGAAATTCATGGCGGCGATCCCTATCCGCCGCTACGGTTGTGTATCTGCGGCGAACATGCCATTTTTATTATGGACAGGCGGAAATATTCTGATATTCACTTTCGCGTGGAAGAAGCCCGTGGTTACCCGCACACTGGTCATCACTGGAGTCCGGGGGCGTTTGCACTCACCATGGTCAAAGGCAAGCCATCGACCCTGATTGCCTCTACCGAGACATTGGACGTCATCCGCTCCAAACTGCCCGAGGCCGCTAAACTCGTTGAACTCAGCCGCCGGCAGGGGTTATTACAATCAGCTTCTCCAAGCTTGCAACATGGTATGGGGGCAGAGCTGGTGCTTGCTGCAGACCAGTTTATTATCACGCCAGCAGGCCGGCCTGATGAAGCGGTAAGCGCCAAGGCCTCAGGCAGTGAAGCGAGAACCATCATTGCGGGGTATCACTGGTTTACCGATTGGGGCCGTGACACCATGATTAGCCTAGAAGGGTTGACCCTGGTGACAGGGCGCCAGCAAGAGGCTGGTTATATTTTGCGTACCTTCGCCAATCATGTGCGCGATGGCCTGATTCCGAATATGTTTCCCGAGCACGACAATACCGGTGTTTACCATACAGCAGATGCCACCCTGTGGTTTTTTCATGCCTTGCATCGCTATGTTTCCGCCACGCAGGATAAAGAAACCTTGCGGGCCATTTTGCCGAAACTGATTGATATTGTGGAACATCATTTACGTGGCACACAATTTAATATCGGCATTGACCCTGCGGATGGCTTGCTGAAACAGGGTGCAGAAGGGTATCAATTGACCTGGATGGATGCCAAAGTGAATGGGTGGGTGGTGACACCGCGCCGCGGCAAGGCGGTAGAGTTGAATGCCTTGTGGTACAACGCTGTGCGCCTGCTGACCACATGGATTGGCCAGGAAGATGGCGAGCATGCCACGGCCTGGCTGCAAGAAATCGCCGAACAGGCTTATCAATCTTTTAACGACAGGTTCTGGTATGCCAAAGGCGGCTATCTGTACGATGTGGTGGATGGTGAAAGCGGCGACGATACCGCTTGCCGCCCCAATCAACTGTTAGCTATCTCGCTAGATCACGAAGTGCTGCACAAAAACAAATGGCAACCTGTTTTTGAGACCGCGAAAAGAGAATTGCTCACCCCGTATGGCTTGCGTTCTTTGTCCAAGGGGCATCCGGATTATAAATTGGCCTATGTGGGGGACCTGATGGCCAGGGACGCCGCCTACCACCAAGGCACCGTATGGGGGTGGCTCATCGGCCTCTATATTGATGCCTGGTTAAAAGTAGAACCTGGTGCTCAGTCGCAAGCGCATCAATTTCTACTTGGTTTTGACCAGCACCTGAATCAAGCAGGCATAGGCACCATTAGCGAGGTCTTTGATGCTGAAGCGCCTTTCACACCGGGCGGCTGTATCTCGCAAGCCTGGAGTGTAGGCGAAGTGTTACGCTGTCTCGCTAAAACCGCCTCCCCACTTCCCATCATTCAGTGATCCACCCAACCTGGTTTTATTTGATATTCCGGATCGCCATCCAACCTGAGTCATGCATGCAGGCGACAAAAGCACGTTTGTAGGTTTGTGTCTTGTAATCCGGCAAATAAGCAGGCCCCAGCTTTTTCTCACAAGCGACCTGATCCCGTTTTAACTGGTCAGGAAACGCACCCATTTTCCACCAGGAATTAATCGAGTACTCAACATCCGGCCCATCGTTCGCGGTGGAGTGAGGGGCTGATTGCTCTTCAACTGGGACTTCTGCCACAACTGCTGGTTTAAGGCTCTCGGTTTTAGTTTCAGAAGGCTGTGGGGTTTTCGCAACATTCTCTTTCGTTTTCTTTGGAGGAGGCGTTTCAGACAGCTCAATAAATGGGCTAGGTTTTGCCTGCAAATCTGCCCTATTGTCTGAAGATTTTATAGTTGCAAAAAGTGGGTCTAGTGCATCCGCTTTTGGTTTTTGCCAGCCTTTTTCAGCGAGACAGTTTGAGAGTTGTTCACCACTCCCACGGCAAGCCTGGTGCGCCCTTTCGATGTCTTGTGGCGAGCCACCCCTCTTATAAGAGACCTCGCCGCAGCCGATTAATAAAGTGGTTAAAGCTAAGTAAGTTAAAAGACGCATTGCCTGTCCAGTTCTCCATTTGTTATGCGCAGTCTAGCCGCGTTTTGTCGTCCGCATCACTACGCAAATTGACGTATTTGTCCTACACACCCCTCTCGTTAAGCTGAGCGCAAGTTTTGATCAACTGTGATTGTTTGAATTTAACGAGAAAGGGAGTTTTTGATGAACAACTTGAAAAAATGTGCCTTGCACACTGCAGTATTAATGGCTTGTGCTTTGGGTTCACAACTGGCAAACGCAGGTGCCACCATTAGTTTTGGTGAAGATAAGTATATTAGCGCAGGTTTCGGTTTTATTACTAGTTACAACTCTGTTGAGGATGCAGCAAACAGCAACAGTGACCGTTCCCATAACTTTAGCTTAGACAGTGCCCGTTTGTATTTGTCCGGTTCTTTTAACAAGTACATCAAAGGGATGCTGAACACAGAGAAATCTGGTGGCGGCAGTGATGTCGGAAGTAACGTCGAAGTTATCGATGCTAACGTGCAGTTTCAATTAACGCCTGAAGTGGCAATCTGGGCAGGTCGTTTTCTGTCACCTAGTGATCGCGCCAACATGGCAGGTCCTTACTACTCAATGGGTGGTGGCTACTGGGCAAATATCGCTTCACGCTATGGCTGGAACGGTGGTGTGATTGGCCGTGATGAAGGTGTTGCCGTTGTGACCAGCTTTTTGGAAGATCATCTGGCAGTGTCCTTCGGTGCCTTCGAGGGTGACAAAATTTTCCGCTTTAGCGGCGTAGGTGCGCAATCTCAGTCTACTACTACAAAAGATAACTTGATGTATGCCGGTCGTGTGCAGTATGACTTCTGGGATGCCGAACCTGGTTATTACGGTACCGGTAACTACTTTGGCGCTAAAGATATCCTTGCCATTGGTGTGGCTGGCCGCTACAAAAAAGATGGTTCTGTGAGTCCGACTGGTACGGTAGGCGACTACAAATCTTACAGCGTCGACTTCCTGTTAGAGAAAAAAGATGTCGGTCCTGGTACGTTCTCAGCTGAAGCCGCTTACTACTACTACGATACAGACAATGTCTTCAGAGGCGAGCAAGGTAAAGCTTATTCTGCTGGTTTAGGCTACTTGTTCCAGGAACAAGTAGGCTGGGGTAAATTCATGCCGATTATTCGTTATCAGAAATTTGATGCGGATGGTACGACAAGTTTCAGCGCAGCAACAGTCTCATCAGCAGCTACATTTACCAACACTACAGGTAGCGGCAGCAGCAAGCGTTTCGAGGTAGGTACTAACTACATCATCGCGCCATACAACGCTACATTGACAGCAACTGTCGGTAAGCAAGACACACCGAGTACCTCTAGCGATAACTTCGTCAAAGTCGCCTTGCAGATGCAGTTCTAAAAAACACCTTATAACCCTTTCCCACAAAGGAGATGAGCGTAATGAAAACAATAGTGAAGTTGGATTTGGATAAGAAACCCTGGGAGCAGGACGGTCAGATTCATAACCGTTGGCATCCTGACCTGCCCATGGTTGCCATGGTCAAGCCAGGCGATGAGTTCCGTGTGGAATGTATGGACTGGACCGGTGGCCAGATTGGCAACAACGACAGCTCCAATGACATTCGTGACGTGGACTTGACCCAGGTGCACTACCTGAGTGGCCCGATTGGTGTCGAAGGCGCTGAACCGGGCGACCTGATGGTAGTGGATATTCTGGATGTGGGTACGTTTGAAGACTCGCAATGGGGCTTTAACGGCTTGTTTGCCAAAGAGAATGGCGGCGGTTTCCTGACTGACCATTTCCCTGAAGCCAGCAAATCCATCTGGGATTTCCATGGCGTCTACACGACTTCCCGCCATGTGCCAAAAGTCCGTTACGCTGGCATTATGCACCCGGGTTTGATCGGCTGCCTGCCATCACGTGAGTTGCTTGAAAAATGGAACGAACGTGAAGCAGCGCTGATTGCTACAGACCCAAACCGCGTGCCAGCACTGGCATTGCCACCAGAGCCACAGTCTGCCGTGATGGGCAAACTGACTGGGGACGCTGCCAAGAAAGCCGCGATGGAAGGTGCACGTACAGTGCCACCACGTGACCACGGCGGTAACTGCGACATCAAGAACCTGACCAAAGGCTCTAAAGTGTACTTCCCGGTCTATGTGAAAGACGGTGGCCTCTCCATGGGTGACCTGCACTTCTCACAAGGCGACGGTGAAATCACCTTCTGCGGCGCGATTGAAATGGCCGGTTACCTCGATATCAAGGTTAGCCTGATCAAAGACGGCGTGAAGAAATACGGTATCAAGAACCCGATCTTCCAGCCCAGCCCGATCACGCCAACGTATCGCGATTATGTGATTTTTGAAGGGATTTCAGTAGATGAAGCTGGCAAGCAACACTACCTGGATGTGCACGTGGCTTACCGCCAGGCTTGTTTGAACGCGATTGAGTATCTGAAGAAATTTGGTTACAGCGGCGAACAGGCGGTGTCTATCCTCGGCACTGCGCCGGTAGAAGGGCATATCAGCGGCATTGTTGATATTCCTAACGCCTGCGCCACTTTATGGATTCCGACCGAGATCTTCGAGTTTGATATCCGGCCAAATGCCGACGGGCCGAAGATCATGGTGCCTCCGGGTGTAGATGTTTCCTTTACTTCATAAGGAGTGCGCAGATGCCTTTATACGAATATGAGTGTGACAGTTGTGGCGTGTTTACCGCGCTACGCAAAATGAGTGATTCCAGTTTGCCTGCCGAGTGTGATTGTTGTGGTGCTGTCAGCCCACGCATCCTGTCTGTGCCCAAACTGGCCATCATGGACAAACTGCAACGGTCCGCCCATGAACGTAACGAGAAGTCTGCGCATGAGCCACGGAGTGCTCGCCGGTCAAGTTGTGGTTGCACAGGTTCTCATACCTGTAAAACCACCACCAAGGTCAATCAGGATACCGGCAAGCTCCCTATGCAGATGCAAACCAAGAAAACTGCACGGCCCTGGATGATCGGCCATTAAGCTGATCGACCAATCAGGTTTGATCGGACATCAGTTCGCATCCGGAAAAGTGAAGCAACAGATTGACTCAATGATTGTATTTAATTGATTTTTCAAAGGAGAGAAGTAATGAGTACCTTGAACAGAAGGGGTTTTATCAAAGGCGCAATGTTAGGCGCGATGATGGCAGCAGGTCTCGTTACCGGCCACGCATTTGCTGCGGATTATCCAACAGCAAAAGTAAACACCACAGGGTTGGCAGTGACTGACACCACTGTAAAAGTCGGTATTCTGCACTCTGCTACCGGCACCATGGCGATCAGTGAAACCGGTTCTATCCAGGCTGAAAAACTGGCGATTGAGCAGATTAATGCCATGGGCGGCATCTTGGGCCGCAAAATTGAAGTGATTCAGGAAGACGGTGCTTCTGACTGGCCAACCTTTGCTGAAAAAGCGAAAAAGCTGCTGGAAAAAGACAAAGTGGCTTCTGTGATGGGTTGCTGGACATCCGCGTCACGTAAAGCGGCCTTGCCAGTGTTTGAAAAAGACAATGGCTTGCTGTTCTACCCAACGTTCTATGAAGGTTTGGAACAATCCAAAAACGTGTTTTACACAGGTCAGGAAGCGACACAGCAGATTCTGGCAGGGTTGGACTGGATCGCTAAAGAGAAAAAAGCGAAAACTTTTTACCTGATCGGTTCTGACTACATCTGGCCTCGTACTTCTATGAAAATTGCTCGTAAACATATCGAGCAACACTTGCATGGCACCGTGGTGGGTGAAGAGTACATCGCGCTGGGTGACACACAATTTGGTTCTGTGATCAACAAGATCAAACTGAAAAAACCTGACGTGATCTACGCAGCGGTTGTGGGCGGCAGTAACGTGGCCTGGTTCAAACAGTTGAACGCGGCTGGCTTGAACTCTAGCAAACAAACCATGCTGACTATCTCAGTGACTGAAGATGAAGTATTGGGCATTGGCGGTGAAAACCTGGCTGGTTTCTACTCAGCAATGAAATACTTCCAGTCTCAAGACAACCCGGAAAACAAGAAATTTGTTGAAGCGTTCAAAAAACGCTGGGGTAAAGATGCTGTGATTGGTGACGTGACCCAAGCGGCTTACCTGGGCCCATGGTTGTACAAAGCTGCGGTTGAGCGTGCAGGTAGCTTCGACGTAGACAAGGTACAAGCGGCATTGCCAGGCTACACCTTTAAAGATGCACCAGAAGGTCCAGTCACTGTGGAAGCCAACCACCACTTGACCACCAAGCTGCGTATCGGTCAATGGGGTAAAGATGGTCAGGCGAAAGTGGTTTACACCTCTGACTACATCAAACCTGATCCATTCCCAAAAGGCTACCAATAATTGTCGGCTAGCTGTTACGTAGTGTCTTAAACGCATAAACGGTAGCCGGAAACCCCGGCTACCGTTTAGCGCAAGTAGTAAACAATTTCACGCATTTAAGAGAAGTAGCATTTAAAGGAGACCGATATGTTTGGTTATTCGATGGCAGATATAGGCAATATTGTGGTGATGCAGGGCTTTTCGGGCCTGAGCATGTTTACAGTGTTGCTGCTGATGGCACTTGGTCTCGCGATTATTTTCGGGCAGATGGGCGTCATTAACATGGCGCACGGTGAGTTTATGACCATAGGCGCTTACACCACCGTACTTATTTCTAAAGTAGCAGCCAGTTATGGCTTCACGGATTACTACTTTGTGTTTGCCATTGCGATTGCCTTCTTGCTGGCCTTCGCTGTCGGCTACTTTGTTGAATTCATTATGATCAGGCATCTCTATAAACGGCCACTAGATACGCTGCTGGCGACCTGGGGGTTGAGTCTGGTCATGCAACAAATTTTCCGTTCTTCATTCGGCGCCAAAGAGGTCAGTGCCGAGTTGCCTGAGTGGATGCTGGGCTCTTTCAAACCGACACCAGATATCGATATCCCGATTAACGGCGTGTTTGTGATGGTGCTGGCGGCCCTGGTGACCTTTGGTGTTTATATGTTCATGTACAAATCCCGCTGGGGCTTGCGTGTGCGCGCCACAGTGCAAAACCGTACCATGGCTGGCGCAGTGGGCATCAACACCGCCAAAGTTGACCGCGTCACCTTTGCCCTTGGTTGCGGCATTGCCGGGATTGCTGGTGCAGCCTTTACCACCATTGCGTCTACCGGCCCGACCACAGGTACCTTGTACATCGTCGACAGCTTTATGGTGGTGGTGTTTGGCGGCGCAGCCAGCATTGTCGGGACGATTGCCTCTGCCTTCGGTATTGCCCAGGCGCAATCGGTACTGCAATTCTTTATGACCAGCTCCATGGGTAAGGTCTCCACCTTGCTCGTCATCGTCACTATCCTGATGATGAAACCGGAAGGTCTGTTTGCCTCCAAACTGCGTAAATAACAGATAGGGCAACGCGGGAGTAGATTTCTCGCGCGTTGCCATAAGTAAATAGACGTATTAGTACTTTATATCTGTCGCAATAGAATCAACGCATCAACAGAGGAGAATCTTGATGACATTATGGGAAAAAATAACCTCCAGCCCCATGCTGGGGGGTAAAGAGGGAGTGATCGGCCTGGCAGTACTGGCCGCTATCATCTTCGTCGTGCTGCCGTTAAGTGTGGATATCTTCCGCCTGAACCTGATCGGCAAATACCTGACTTACGCTTTTGTGGCGGTAGGCCTGGTCATGTTGTGGGGGCACGGGGGGATCTTAAGTTTGGGACAGGGCATTTTCTTCGGCCTGGGTGGATACGCCATGGCGATGTTCCTCAAGCTCGAAGCTTCTGATCCTATCACGACTAAAATTCAGTCCACGCCAGGTATCCCTGACTTTATGGACTGGAACCAGTTGACTGCTTTGCCCTGGTTCTGGGAGCCGTTCAAAAGCTTACCGTTTACCATTTTTGCGGTGCTGACTATTCCGGCCCTGTTTGCTTACATCATCGGTTATGCCATGTTTAAGCGTCGTGTGGGTGGTGTCTACTTCTCCATCATCACACAAGCAGTTGCATTGATTCTGAGTATCCTCATCGTCGGCCAGCAAGGCTACACAGGCGGTGTGAACGGGATGACAGACTTGCGTACTATGCTGGGTTGGGATATCCGTAGTGATTCTGCGAAATATATCCTCTACTTTGTGAATGGCCTGTTGTTGTTCGGCGCCATTTTCCTGTCCAAATACATCATGAGCAGCAAGTTCGGCATGCTGCTGCTGGCGATGCGCGACAAAGAAGAGCGTGTACGGTTCTCCGGCTACGATGTCTCCAACTTCAAGATCTTTATCTTCTGCCTGGCAGCGATGATGTCTGCGGTGGGCGGTGCCATGTTTACCCTGCAGGTAGGCTTTATGTCACCTTCGTTTGTGGGTATCGTGCCATCTATTGAAATGGTGATCTTCTGTGCGGTGGGTGGACGGGCTTCACTGGTAGGCGCGGTCTACGGCACTTTGCTGGTCAATTACGGTAAAACCGTGTTCTCTGAGACTTATCCAGAACTGTGGCTGTTCCTGATGGGCGGGTTATTTATCTCCGTGGTGATGTTCTTCCCTAACGGCCTGGCTGGTATCTGGGACAAGCTCGCAACCAAATACGGCTGGTTTAAAGACAAGGCTGAAGCAAAAAAGCCTGAGGTAAGTACTTCCGGGGTAGAAGCACAAGCAGTACTTACCGATGTATCCCCAGCCACGGCGACTGAATCTACCGATGTCGCCAGTATGAAAGCAACACGCAAGAAAGCAGGTGCGAAACCCCTGCTTGAAGGTAACAAAATGAGAGGAGCAGAAGCATGAGTAACACAGACTTCGTCTTGGCTGTAGAAGATTTGACCGTCTCCTTTGATGGCTTTAAAGCGGTGGATAGCCTCACCATGTATATCGATAAAAACGAACTGCGTGTGCTGGTGGGCCCCAACGGCGCCGGTAAAACCACGGTGCTTGACCTGATTTGCGGTAAAACCAAGTCCACGGCGGGTTCGATTAAATTTAACAATACTGAGCTGACCAAACTGTCCGAGCACGAAATCGTGCGTTCAGGCGTAGGGCGCAAGTTCCAGAACCCGTCCATCTATGAAAACCTGACGGTGTACCAGAACCTGGAAGTGTCGTACCCCAAAGGTCGTGGCGTGTTTGGCAGCCTGACCTTCAAACGCACACAAGAGGTTGAAGACCGGGTGCGCAAGGTAGCAGAAGACATCATGCTCACTGAGTTTCTCGACATGGAGTCTGCCTTGCTCAGTCATGGCCAGAAGCAATGGCTGGAAATCGGCATGCTGCTGATGCAGGAACCAGAGTTGTTGATGCTGGATGAGCCAGTGGCCGGGATGAGTGCGAAAGAGCGCGACCAAACGGCCGATCTGCTCAACCGTATCTGCCAGAACCGCTCGGTGATCGTGATTGAGCACGACATGGAATTCGTCAAGAAAATCGCGCACAAGGTGACCGTGCTGCATCAAGGCAAAATCCTCGCCGAAGGGCCGATGGAAAAAGTGCAGGCAGACGAAAAAGTCATTGAAGTGTATTTAGGCCATTAACTAAAGCGCCATTACTTTAGGAGTATCGCATGTTTGAAATTGAGAATTTGCAGGTAAGTTATGGCCAGAGCCAGGTCATTCATGGCCTGAATTTTAAAGCCAACAAAAACGAAACCCTGGCCATTATGGGCCGCAACGGCATGGGTAAAACCACGCTGTTCAAATCGCTGATGGGCATTTTGCCGAGTAAGGCAACCAAAGCCACGGTGGATGGCGTAGACCTGCAAGGGTCTGCCACCCATGACCGAGTCATGAAAGGCCTGGCCTATGTGCCACAAGGCCGCTGGATTTTCCCTAACATGACCGTGCAGGAAAACATTGAAACTGGCCTGGAAAAATCATCCAGCGGTGAAATTCCCGATGATATTTTTGCCCTGTTCCCGGTGTTGCACGAGATGCGCAAACGCAAGGGTGGCAACCTGTCTGGTGGTCAGCAACAGCAACTAGCCATTGCCCGTGCGCTGGTGACCAACCCGAAAGTGTTGTTGCTCGATGAGCCAACCGAAGGGATTCAGCCGTCTATCATCAAAGACATCGCCAAAGTACTGAATGAAATCCGCAAAATGCGTGAAATCACCATCATCGTTTCCGAACAGGTGCTGAGCTTTACCATGGAAGTGGCGGATCGTATTATCGTCATCGACAAAGGCCGCTTTATCCATGAAGATACCCGCGACAATGTTGACGCGGCCAAGGTGAAAAGTTATCTGTCTGTTTAATTGGTTTTTTAGCCACAGAGGACACAGAGGGCACAGAGAAAAGCTTCATTCAACGCATGTTGGTGTTTGAATCTCTGTGATCTCTGTGGCAATTAAAAAATAATGCTTTTGATGTGTCTGTGGCATGATGCGGTATGGATGATTTTAACCTGACGATTGCCTCGCCCGCACAACAACGTCTCGCCAAACACTGGCAAGCAAAGCTGGAACTTGGTTTTTGCAGACGTGAAGCGCGCTCCTATCTCGCCCACCGCTTACACAATGGCCCACTGGTTGTACAAAAAAGCCTGCATCCTGAAGGTGAGGATGTATGCCATGCCGTGATTGTGCATCCGCCAGGCGGTGTCGCTGGTGGCGATGCTTTGCAGCTGTGCGTCAATCTGGACACGGGCGCACGGGCCTTATTGACGACGCCTGGAGCAGGTAAGTGGTATAAGGCCAATGGTAGCCAGGCGACGCAGACGCTGCAATTCCACCTCTCGGCAGGCAGTGGCCTCGAATGGTTGCCGCAAGAGAATATCCTGTTTGATGGTGCTGAAGTCGGGTTTGCTGCGGAGATCCAGTTGGCGGCAGATGCCACATTTGCGGGCTGGGACATTGCCTGCCTGGGACGTCAGGCACAACAGGAAGTCTGGCAACGCGGCGTTTACCGGTTAAACCAGAAGATTTTACGCCACGGCAAGCTGATCTGGAATGAGCGCGCCAACATGCGTGCAGATGATCTGGTGAAAGCCAGCCTTGTTGGTTTAAATCATGCCGTGGTGTTTGGTACATTCCTGGTCTGCGCTGGTGTAGTCCCTGCAGAAGTATTGCAAGCCTGCCGCGAGATTGCGCTTGCAGACGCCAAGGTCGGCATCACCGCCTTGCCTGAGGTATTATGCATCCGTTATGTCGGTGATTCCTCACAGCAGGCCAGGCAATATTTCGAAGCTTGCTGGCACATACTCAGGCCTTGGTATGCCGGGCGAGCGGCAGTGCGGCCGAGAATATGGAATACATGATTTACCGCCGATGAACGCAGATGAACGCCGATAAATCGATAAGCTGTGATTGACCTGATTGAAAGCTAACGTTTTGGGTGTATTAAAATAACTACAAATTCAGTGGTTACAATTGAATATCATCGGCGTTTATCTGCGTGTATCGGCGGATAAATTAAAAAGAGAGTTTGTATGGAACTGACCCCAAGAGAAAAAGACAAGTTACTGATCTTCACGGCGGCTTTGCTGGCCGAAAGACGCAAAGCACGCGGATTGAAACTGAATTACCCGGAAGCAGTTGCGTTTATTTCTGCCGCGATCATGGAAGGCGCGCGTGACGGTAAAACGGTCGCTGAGCTGATGAGCTATGGCACCACCTTGCTGACCCGCGATGAAGTGATGGAAGGCGTGCCGGAAATGATACCGGATATACAAATCGAAGCGACCTTCCCGGATGGTACCAAGCTGGTCACCGTGCATCACCCCATTCCATAGGTGTGAATGATGAAAATGGCGAATTGCGGCGTTGCGCGGTACTCGAAATCCTCATGTACTCCAGTACATTCCGGTTTCTGCGTTCCGTGCGCCTTGCACTTCATCCATTTTGATCATTCACTGACATATGCAAAAAATTCAAAAGGATAAAACATGATTCCCGGCGAAATGCAGGTCGCGGCAGGCGACATCGAATTAAACACAGGGCGCGAAACCGTGACGCTGGATGTGGCGAATAAAGGTGATCGACCAATACAGGTCGGCTCACATTATCATTTTTATGAGACCAATGACGCTTTGTCATTTGACCGCGCATTGGCCTATGGCTGCCGCCTCAATATTGCTGCGGGCACGGCGGTGCGTTTTGAGCCAGGCCAGACACGTACCGTGCAACTGGTCAAACTGGCCGGAGACAGACAAGTATATGGCTTTGCAGCGCGAGTGATGGGAGCCTTGAAATGAGTATCAAGATGGATAAACGCGCCTATGCGGAAATGTTTGGTCCGACCGTGGGCGATAAAGTCAGACTGGCTGACACCGAGCTTTGGGTAGAGGTTGAAAAAGACTACACCATCTATGGCGAAGAAGTGAAATTTGGTGGCGGCAAGGTCATCCGCGATGGCATGGGCCAAGGTCAGGGTCTGGCGGCAGAAGTGGCCGATACCGTGATTACCAATGCCCTCATCATAGACCACTGGGGTATTGTGAAAGCGGATATTGGCATCAAGGGCGGTTATATCTCTGGCATCGGCAAAGCCGGTAACCCGGATATACAACCCGGCGTCACCATCGCCATTGGCG